>JAPLMD010000025.1 GCA_026387235.1 Candidatus Omnitrophota bacterium | reverse complement strand
ATTTGCCGCCAGCAGTTATGCCAGCATCAATGCTTTAGGCAGAAATCCTTCCAGCGCGCCAAAGATATTTACCGCAATGGTTATCGCTCTTTTATTTGCTCAGGCATTGTCAGTCATTGCCATGCTTATAGTCTTTCAATTATTCACCGCTTCTTAACCCATCCTTATTGTAATACTTTCAGTCAGGTGACACTAATTGCTTTCGCCAGCCCTGGCCAGGCTGGGGCCGTTCGGCACAGAGATGGTTTCGCCGTGCACTACGGTTTACGGCTCGTTTTTTATACTGCAGGTAGTCTTGACAGTATAAAAAACTTCGCCGTAATCCCTTGCGCACCTATATCCAAAGAATCAATTATGCCGAAACCTCTCAAATGTGCCTCAGGCCCCAGCCTGGCTCATAGATATACGTTGTAAAATGTTAGCTCTTTCTAGCTGGCAGGTTTGAGAAAAGCATTGTTTCTTCGAGCGGGCAGGGTGCCCGCCGAAAGCTCAAAGATATCGGGCGAGCGAGAAGAAACAGTGAGTGCAGGACGCCTCGCTGGGGCGTCCAAACGTCTTTTCGAAAGCCTGCCAGCCAGAAAGATACTAATGTAACTTTTCAAAAGGCCTCCTTATTCTTATATATTTGACTAATATACTGGATATGATATAATCTTTCATAAAGATGGGGGAATAATATGCTTATTGCTTCGTTAGTATTATTGCAAATCGTTATATTTGGCGGCCTTATATTTATTCTGCGCCGAATACTTAATCAGAACGTGATATTGGCTACAAAACATCTCGACGAATTGAATCAGGATTATTCCAAAAAAGAACAAGATCTCCAAAAAAGGCTCGAAGATTTAAAGCAGAAAACCCAGGAGATATTATCTAAGGCCCAGGGCGAAGCTCAGCAGCTCAAAGAAAGCATTATTAAACAGGCAGAAAAAGAGAGGGATGACATATTGAGCAAGACCAGGGTTAAAGGCGAAGAAATGATGAAACAGGCGGACAAGTCGCGCCAGCTTCTTATCTCGGAGATAGAAGAGAGAATTGCAAGAGAAGCAGTTAGCAAGGCTTGCGAGCTAACCCAGTATGTTCTCCCTGAGGAGTTCAAGCAAATTGTGCATATCCACTGGCTTAACGAACTTATTAAAAATGGTTTTAATCAACTGGAGCGATTGTCTGTCGCAGAAGATATTCATGAGATAAACATCAAGTCGGCATTTGATTTAAATGAAGAACAGCGCAAGCTATTATCCAAGAAGATAAAAGAGGTGTTGAGCCGGGACATTACTCTTATAGGCAGCTTGGTTTTAGACGGCAGTTTCAAAAATAAAATACAGGAGCAAGCCAAGAAACTCAGCTTATAAAATAGCTTATAATGGAATCCCAGATTAAAACAAAAGTCAGCGTCAGTACAAACTTTGAGATCAGAGAAGTAGGCCAGGTTGAGTCAGTCCGCAAATTCATAGTCATTGTAAAAGGCCTTCCTTCCTGCATGAACGGCCAGATAGTTGAATTTGCTAACGGTACCCCCGGCCTTGTCATGGGCTTCAACGAAGACAGGGTTCAGGTGCTTGTCCTGGGCGATGCTACTGCCATACGTTCAGGCGACGAGGTTTATAATAAAGGCAAGTCATTGACATTGCCTGTATCAGACGGATTTTTAGGCCGCATAGTAAATAGCTTATGCCAGCCTCAGGACAACGAAGGCCCTATAGAAGCAAAAGAATTTTATCCTGTCTTCACAGTGGCGCCGGGCGTTATGGACAGGGCGCCTGTAAAAGAAACGCTTGAAACAGGCACGTTGATTTTAGACGCGGTAATACCTATTGCCAAAGGCCAGAGGCAGTTAATTATCGGAGACAGGCTTACAGGCAAGACCACAATAGGCATAGACGCTATATTGAACCAGAAAGGGAAAAGCGTTATCTGCATCTACTGCTGCATAGGCAAACCTTACTCCAGTTTTTTGAAAATACTGGAGACTTTTAAAGAAAAAGAGGCCTTTAGTTATACGATAGTAGTCAGCGGCATAGCTTCGTTGTCGGTAGGAGAGCAGTATCTTGCCCCTTATTCCGCCTGCGTATTAGGCGAATATTTTATGAATAAAGGTAAGGATGTTTTAGTGATATTTGATGACCTTACCAAGCACGCCTGGGTATACAGGCAGATATCCCTGTTGCTTGAGAGGGCGCCTGGAAGAGAGGCGTATCCGGGAGATATTTTTTATATACATTCACAGCTCATGGAGCGCGCGGGTTTTTTAAAACCTGAATTAGGCGGAGGCTCTATGACTTTTTTCCCTATCGTGGAGATACTGCAAGGCGATGTCACAGGCTACATCTCCACAAACATTATTTCCATGACTGACGGCCAGCTGTATTTTTCCACATCGCTTTTTAATAAGGGATTTAAGCCCGCAATCGACTTCGGCCTTTCTGTTTCGCGTATAGGAAACAAGGCGCAGTGGCCTGCGATGAAGGAATTAAGCAAGTCCCTGCGCTTGGATTATCTGCAGTATAAGGAATTAGTGCAGATGACTCAGCTGCGCACTACAGGGCTTTCCAAGGAAGCAGAGTTAAAATTGAAACGCGGAGAAGTGATGAACCAGCTTATAATCCAGGATAAGAACAAGCCTGTTTCGCTCGAGGAGCAGGTGATATATCTATATGCATTTAACAAGGGAATATTGGATAACATATCAATAAACCAGGTAAGGGATTTTAAAAGAGACATACTCTCGTTTATGTTAAAGCAGTATCCTCAGTTTTGCGCTAACCTTCGCAATGCAAGGGAATTAGATGACGAACTCAAGACTCAATTACAAGAGGGTTTTAAAAAATACTTCAATGAAATAATGAAATAACAGAAAGACCATGAAAACCCTTTCTAATATAAAAAAAGACATGGAATTTAATAATGGCCTTTCTTCTTTGATCGAAACGTTAAAGACAATTTCCGTAGCTCAGTTCAGAGCCCTGGAGCAGAAGATTAAGGCATACGAAAAATTCGACTTAACATTTGAAAATTTTTTAAAGTTTATAGACCTCGCAAAAATCAATCACCCGTTTTTAAAACCTTCAAACAGGCTGCAGATAGTCATAGCTGTTACTTCGGATAGCGGGCTTTTGGGCGGGCTTAATATGATGGTAGTAAATACAGCTATTCAGCAGTTGAAACAAATTCCGGGCAAGCTGGTAATCGTAGGAGAGCGCGGCAGGATTTATGCGCGCGAGGCCGGTATACCCTTCGCTGCGTTTAGCGGCATTAAAGATGAAGAAAGATATAGCCAGGCAATGCAGCTGCGCAATTACGTCCTGGGCAAGGTTTACGAGAATTCCGCAGGATACCTGAAGGTTATTTACTCTCACCCTGTTTCATTGACGGTGCAAGAGGTAAGGACTGTTTCGTTTTTGCCTTTTTCCGAAAAACCAAAAGACACAAAAGCTGCTAAAGAAATATTTTCAGAAGTGATATTTGAATCAGACCCGGGGGATATCGTGGAGTATCTGTTGTATCTCTACATGGGCCAGAAGCTATACGATATATTTGGTTTAAGCCGCCTTGCGGAATTTGCAGCCAGGTTTATGCACCTTGAAGAAAGCTCGCAGCGTTTAAAAGATATGGACAAGAAGGTAAGGCTTGAATATTTCAGAGTCAGGCATGAGTTGATCGACAGAAATATGAGGGAGCTGTTCAGCGCTAGATTATTATTCGTCAGCAAGCATTAAGATCAAGGTGTTCCGTCTATGAATAAAACAAATAAAGCAGGCAGGGTAGTTTCCGTGCAGGGGCCGGTAGTGGATGTCAAGTTCCAAGACGCGGAAGACGTGCCTAACATATACAGCGTTATAAACACAAAGACTGTAGACGGCGGGAATGTTGTTCTGGAAGTGGCAGAACATTTGCCCGGCAATCTTGCCCGCTGTATATCGATAAATTCCACCATAAACATTCAGCGCAACCAGGAGGCATTGGTGGTGGGCAGCTCTATTCAAATTCCAGCAGGGGACATGCTTTACGGCAGGATAATAAACATACTGGGCGAACCCATAGACCAGAAAGGCGAGATAAAATCCGTAGAGAAATTCCCGATAAGACGAAAAGAGATGGGCAGTCAGACAAAAATAAGGCAATCGAAAAAGAGCACGTTTGAAGTCATGGAAACAGGGATCAAGATAATAGACCTGCTCTTTCCTGTGGTTAAAGGCAGCAAGACCGGCATATTGGGAGGAGCTGCCCTGGGTAAAAGTATCCTTACGCTGGAGATCATACAGCACATTGTTAAAAAATATCAGGGAAGCTGCGTATTTGCGGGAGTGGGAGAGCGTATACGCGAAGGCAACGAGCTGTACTTCGAGCTTCTCAAACACGATGTATTGTCCAAGACGATGATGGTTTTTGGCCAGATGAATGAGCCTCCCGGCGCGCGCTTCGGAGTGGCAATGACAGGGATTACCATGGCAGAATGCATCCAGCGCAAGAACCAGGACGTCCTTCTTTTTGTGGATAATATATTCAGGTTTGTGCAGGCAGGGGCTGAGATATCCACGCTCTTGGGCAGGGTGCCTTCAGAAACAGGGTACCAGCCTACATTAATTTCCGAGGCAAGCGAATTTCACGAAAGGATACGTTCCAATGAAGAAGGGGGAGGTTCAATAACTTCAGTTGAAGCCGTGTACGTGCCTGCGGACGATCTTACTGATCCGGCCGTAGTAGCCATATTCAGTTTTTTGGATTCTATCATGGTGCTTTCGCGCGAACGCATACAGCTCGGGCTCTATCCTGCCATAGACCCCCTGCTTTCTTCCTGCGCCAATCTGGATATTGATATAGTTGGCAGGCGCCATTTTGACATAGCCCAGGAGACAATAAGGATGTTTCAGAGATATGAAGAATTAAGGCGCATTGTTTTGGTTATAGGCATTGACGAGCTTTCAGCCGCAGACAGGATTATTTACGAACGGGCCAGAAAATTACAGAATTTTCTGACCCAGCCTTTTTTTGTGGCTGAGGCGTATACAGGCAAAAAAGGCCAATATGTAAGCACAGAAGATACGATAAGAGACTGCCAGGGCATTATCGAAGGCAGGTATGATCAGAAATTGGAAGGGGAATTTTATTTAATAGGCGCGTTGGCGGAATAAAGCATGGATAGGAAAGAAAAACTATTAGGCGATATTTTGATAGAAAAAGGCATTATAAATAATGCACAGCTTGAATATGCCCTGGCCGAGCAGCGCAAAACAAAAGAATTTTTAGGAGCTATATTAGTCAGAAAATTTCAGATTAAGGAAAAGGATTTGTTAAAGGCGCTGTCCGAGCAGTTTAATATGCCGCTCGCTCTGCTCAAAAATAAATACATTGACTGGGATTTTGTAAAACAGTTTAACCCGTCGTTTATTTTGGACTCAAAGTGCTTCCCGATACTTAAAGACAAAGACGGGATAACCATTGCCATAACCAATCCTCTGGACGCGTGGCGCATAAAGAAAGCAGAAGAGGCTACGAGCGGATTTAAATTGAAGTTTGTGCTGGTTTCCGAAGAGGACATGCAAGACGCTATCCGAAGGTACAAGGAAAGCATGAAGAGCAAGATAGGTAAACTTTTAGAATAGAGGCCTTTAGCCATGATAAAAAAATACGACAAGATTTTATATGACGCCCTGATAGAAAAAGGAATTATCTCCAAGGAAAAATTAAATAGTTTGATCAAGGAGATGGAGACGACAGGCCAGGACCTTAGCCAGGCTTTAATAAAGAGCGGCGCGGTGGCTGAGAAAGAAATTTTGAAAATATTTTCCGAAAAGATAGGGCTTATATGCGTTGATATCAGGACACTTTCAATAAATAAGTCAATCCTCGAGAAAGTGCCTGTCAAGATAGCCGCATATTACAAATTCCTGCCTATTGATATAAAAGACAGGGTTTTGACGATTGCCGCATCAGCGCCTTTGGAAATAAAGACGCAGGATGAGATACGCGCGCAGCTGGGTTACGATATAGACGTGATACTTTCCTGCCAGGCAGATATATCGGACGGATTAAAGAAATATTATGGTTTTGCGACTGAGACATTGGAAAAAATAAGCCTGGATGCGGCCCGCTCGGAAAGTTATGCCGGAGAAGCAACTCAGGATAGAGTGGAAGATATTGAGAAATTAGCGGGCGACGCTTCGGTGATAAAATTAGTCAACCAGATAATCCTGGAGGCGTACAGGAAGCGCGCTACTGATATACATATCGAGCCGTACAGGCAGAAACTGTCGCTTCGCTACAGGATAGACGGCTTGCTTTATGACGCAAATGTCCCCCCTGAGATCAAGAATTTTTTGAGCGCCATAATATCGCGCATAAAAATAATGTCAAACCTGAATATAGTAGAGCGAAGGCTGCCCCAGGACGGAAGAGCTGTGGTAAAAGTCCAGGAACAGGTGCTTGACCTTAGGATATCTACCTTACCCACGCCTTACGGAGAGAGCGTAGTTATAAGGATATTGCCCGTGCAGATGCTTTACAGCCTGGAAAAATTAGGCCTTTCAAAAATGAATTTACAGATTTTTGAAAAACTGATTCAGAGGCCGCATGGTATAATCTTTGTTACAGGGCCTACAGGCAGCGGGAAGACCACTTCTCTATACGCGTGTTTAAACAGGATAAATACAAAAGAGCGCAAGATTATTACCTTAGAAGACCCTGTTGAATATGAGATGTCAGGAATAACGCAGATTCAGGTCATGCCTGAGATTGGTTTGGATTTTGCAAGAGGCCTCAGGAGCGTATTGAGGCATGATCCTGATGTAATAATGGTAGGAGAAGTGAGAGATTTAGAGACGGCGGATATTGCCATAAGAGTTGCTTTGACCGGCCACCTTGTCCTGTCCACGCTTCATACAAATGATGCCGCGAGCGGCATTACGCGGCTGGTAGATATAGGGGTTGAGCCGTATCTGATAGTTTCAAGCGTAGAGGCATTCATAGCCCAGCGCTTAATAAGATTAATCTGCCCGGATTGTAAATACGAGGATAAATCAACGCCGGTTGAGGTGAAGGATTTGATTGCAAAAGACTTAGGTCTGAAGCCAAGGGATATAAAAGTATTCAGGGGCAAGGGATGCATAAATTGTAACCACACAGGCTTCTACGGAAGGACAGCTATATATGAGCTTCTATTATTGGACGATGCAATGAAAGATTTAATTTTAAAGAAAGCCTCCTCTAGTCAGATAAATAAAATAGCCAGATCGAAAGGTATGGAGACGATACGGCAGGACGGCTGGCGCAAGGTAATAAAAGGCCTTACAACCCCGGAAGAAGTTATGAATATAACTTTAAACAAAGAGCCTTCTTCAGCCGCGAGTAATGCTGAGTTGGCTTCGGATAGCGAAGCGGCTGATGCTATCTCAGCACCTCCTGTTTCAGACCATAGAGCGTATGGCCGCCTGGATAAAAACATTAATCTGCGTTACAAGGTATTCAAATCCAGGCAGGAATTGATTGAGCGCGGATTTACGCCTGAAGAGCTGAGCGTTACAAAGAATATTTCCGGAGGAGGGCTATTATTTGTTTCTATAGAGGCATTGCCGGTAGACTCCATATTAGAAATTACCATAGAATTGCCCGACGGAGAAAAACCTATAGAATGCCTGGCTAAGGTAGTGAGGGTAGAAGATGCAGAAGAGGAAAAAAATTATAATATCGCTGTTTGTTTCCTGGATATAACCAGTTCAGGCATGGCCAGGATTAATAAATATGTAGTGGCAGAAATGGAGTGATGTATGGCTATATATAAATATCGCGCAAAAAAGGGCCTGGATCATGTAGAGGATGGGAAGATCGAGGCGCAGTCAGAGAAAGATGCTATTGAAAAGATACACCAGATGGGATGCGTTCCGCTGTATATAGAAGAATGCCTGCGGTCCGAGCCCAAGACACAAGCATCGAGTTCTTTAGGCACCAGGATGTTTGGCAGGATACCGCAAAGCGAAATTACCTTATTCAGCCGCAATTTAGCCAGCCTTTTGAGGGCAGGGGTGCCCATATTAAAGGCGATTAGCATAATATCAGAACAGTCAGAAAATGCTAACCTGAAAATAATGCTCTACAATATCTATAATGCTGTAAAAGACGGATCCAGTTTTTCTTCAGCGCTTATGAAATACCCGAAGTCATTTTCTTACCTTTACATCGCTATAATTAACGCAGGGGAGGATAGCGGATCTCTGCCTGACGCGCTTCTCAGGATAGCTGAATATCGCGCGAAACAGGAAGAAATGTTTTCCCACATACGAATGGCGCTGGCATACCCTATTCTTATGGCGGTCATGGGCATAGCCACGGTAGTTTTTATGCTTACCTTTGTAGTGCCGCGGCTTACAAACATATTTACAAGTATCGGCCAAGCCTTGCCGATGCCTACAAAGATTTTAATTTCTGTAAGCGCTGGGCTGCGCCAATCATGGCCCTGGATGATTTTGATTCTGGCAATTGCAGCACTGTCAGTAAGAAAGCAATTAAACACGCAGAATGGCAGGATATTTTTCAGCGCATTTAAGCTGAGATTCCCAGTATTTGGCAAGTTTGTCTTTAAATCAGAACTTGCGCGTTTCAGCCGCACCCTTGAATTATTGATAAGGAACGGCATCCCCATATTGAAGGCAATAGATATCGCTATACCTGTCCTGGGAAATGAAATGATAAAAAATCAGTTAAAGCGCAGCTATAAGGATTTAGAGCAGGGGGGCTCTTTTGGTAAAAGTTTAAAGGAATCGAAATTAATACCTTTGTTCGTGACTAATCTTATAATAGTAGGAGAAGAATCAGGAAGGTTGGACGATGCATTGTCAGAGGTAGCCAATATTTATGAACGCGAGACAGACGAGGCAATGAAGGTAATGACTAATCTTTTAGAGCCGCTCATGATTTTGGTAACAGGGCTGATAGTGGGTTTTATTGTCATAGCGATGCTTCTGCCGATATTTGAAATTAACGTGGTGGTAAAGTGATGCAGGCCGCGTAATTTATGAGCGTAAAAGCGCTGAAATTTTTAATCATTTTGAATATTGCGCTGGCGGCGGGCTGGAGCCATGCTGTTACAGCTGAGGAAAACTGGCAGGAGTTTAAGGGAGAGCATTTTATTGTTTATTTTATCCAGGATCAGAAATTCGCCAAAGACGCGTTAGACAAGGCAGAGGTGTATTACCGCAATATCGCGTCAGATCTGGGTTATGCCCGTTATACTGATTTTTGGCTTTGGGATAAAAGGGTGAAGATCTACATATACCCTGACCACCCTTCTTTTATAAAGGCAACAGGCCAGCCCCAATGGTCCCAGGGCATTGCGGAATACAGAAAAAAACAGATAGTAAGTTATGCCTGGAGCAAGGATTTTCTGGAATCCCTGCTGCCGCATGAAATTGCCCATCTTGTTTTCAGGGATTTTGTAGGTTTTAAGGGGCAGATACCTCTTTGGCTGGATGAGGGCGTGGCGCAGAGAGAAGAAGAGGCAAGAAGGCAGATTGTAAAAGCGGCGGCCAAGAATTTTTTTGAAAAAGATTTGCTGCTTTCGATGAAAGATATGATGGAGATAAACCTGGATGATTTTAAAGAGATCGGCAGGATTTATATACGCGCGACGCGCACAAAAAAGGGCGAATCGGGGGTTTTATTTTTAAGCGCCGAGAATATAATAAGCACCTATTACTTAGAGGCTGCTTCTTTGGTAAGTTTCTTGATAGAGAAATATGGCTCGGATAGTTTTGCGTATTTTTGCAGAGAATTGCGGGACGGCAAGTCGCTAGAGGACGCATTCAGGGCCGCGTATACGACATACATAAAGGATATCGAAGAATTAGATTTAAAGTGGAGGCAATATTTGGAGGAAGGCTGAGATAAGAAGGTCCTTCGGCAGCTAAAATGCTCGCTTTGCTCGCATTTCTTTACGCTACCTCAGGATCAAATTTGTTTCACAAATTTGGAGGATATATGATTCGGATAAGTAAGAAAAGTGCGGGTTTTACGCTTATAGAACTCATGCTGGTAGTTATAATTATAGGCGCCTTGGTTGCAATGGTGATGCCCAGATTCACGGGCCGTGGAGAGCAGGCAAGAGTGGCTGCGGCAAAAGCGGATATACAGGCGAATATCTCAACCGGCCTGAAGCTTTACGAATTGGATAACGGTGGTTTCCCTTCCTCGGAGGAAGGGCTTAACGCCTTATTGAGCAAACCGTCTTCAGCCGGTAATTGGAACGGCCCGTATCTGGAAAAAAAGCCTTTTGATCCGTGGGGCAGGGAATATAAATATAAATCGCCGGGCGACCATCGCCAATCTGATTATGATTTATATTCTCTTGGCAAGGATGGAATAGAGGGTTCTGATGATGTTAAAAACTGGGAGTAAGAAGCGGGCCTTTACCCTGATAGAGGTAATGCTTGCGACTATGGTGTTATCGTTGGGGGCAGTGTTGATACACGAGGTATTTTTTAAGTCGCTTGATACGTTCAATTATTGCCATAATTATTTTAGCGTCGGATATTGGCTAGACGAAAAGATATGGAGCGTACAGGATAACCTGAGGCAGTCAGGGCCTTTGGCCAATATGGCCAGAGACGGAAAATTTAAAGCCGGAAATAAGGATTTCGCCTGGAATCTTTCATATGATTTGGCCTACGATACCCAGGACCTGTATAAAATAGTTTTAGATGTGTCGTGGCGGGAGGGGCCCAGGGATATAAAGGTGTCTCGGACCGCATTTGCAAAATATGTGGAAAAAAAATGAAGCTTCGCGGGCTAAAGCCCGCGATTTCCTGAAGCGAAATACTGAGCGGCCATACTCCATCCACACCCTGAAGGGTGCGGTTTTGTGGCCGCGAATGTATAACGCTTTCACGTTGATAGAGATGCTCATAGTTACTGCGTTATTATGCGTAATTTCCTTGGGCATATATTCTACATTTAATAACGGCATAAAGATTTGGCAGCGGCTGAACAAGGAAGTGCCTGAGCAGGATTTATACATTTTTTTCGATAAATTTGCGTCCGATCTCAGGAATTCCCTGAAGTTTAAGGGCATTAATTTTTCCGGTATGGAGAACCAGCTTGATTTCGCGGCGATTGTGAATAGCCCAAGGCTGCGCAAAAGGACGGTGGGCAGCATATCTTATTTTTACGACCCTAAAACAGGATCGGCATATAAAGAAGAAAGGGACTTTGCCTGTGTCTACGCCGGAGCAAGAGGCGTGGTCAGAGAGGTGTTAAAAAATATAAAATCGCTGGAATTTAAGTATTATTCTTACGATATCGAGAGAAAAGAATACATCTGGCAGGATAGATGGCTTAAGGAAAACCTGCCATTGGCAGTGTGGTTAGAGGTGGAGATTACAGATGGAGACAAGGTATTTAAATTCAGCAAGACAGTCAATATCCCCATTGCCGGTTAATTCCAGAGGCAGTATATTGATAATTTCTCTATGGTCAATTTCTCTATTGTCCATATTCAGCGTGATATTGGCTTATGGCGTGAGGCAAGAGGCGATGTTAGTTAAACGCCTGGATGAGAATGATAAATTATCTTTTATTTTAGAGGCTGGGGCGCAGAAAGCTTTTTTAGAATTTAAAAAGGCATCGGAGGGAACTGTATGCGACTGCCTAAAAGATGCGTGGAATAATGATCCGGCTGCGTTCAAGGACGTAATGATAGGGGAGGGAGTTATAGATTTTTTTTATGATCATATTAATGAAGATAGCGGATCTTTGGAGGCGCGTTATGGCATTGTAGACGAAAACAGAAAGATAAACATAAACAAGGCAGACGCTCAGGTACTGGAGCGCCTTTTTCAGCTTGCGCTTGGCTTCGATGAAATGAGTTCTCAGGAATTAGCAGCTTCTATCATTGACTGGCGGGATGCTGACAGCATGCTTTCCATACCTATAGGCAGCGCGGAAAATTCATATTACAGGGATTCCGCGTATCCTTATGAGGCGAAAAATGCAGATATCGAATCCATAGATGAACTTCTGCTGGTTAAAGGCATGGGTTCCGATATATTGGAGAAATTAAGGGGCTATATAACGATTTACGGGGCAGGGAGAATCAATGTCAACACTGCTTCAAAAACTGTATTATTGGCTTTAGGATTGAGTAAGGACATGGCGGATATAATTATCTCCTTCAGATCCGGAAAGGACAAGCTGGACGGAACAGTTGACGATAATATTTTTGAAATACCTGCTGACATACCGGTCAGGATAAACGAATTTACTCAGTTGTCAGAATCGGATTTAGCAGGATTGAATACTGTGTCGGAACTTTATTTAGCCGCTACTTCAGAGAGTTTTACGGTTAAGTGCGCCGCGCATTTGAATAATAAAAAGTATACGGCGCGCCTTGTTTGCGTAATGGATAAAAACGGAAAAATACTTTACTGGCAGGAGTCTTGATATGCGCGGTATTGATATCAGAAAGATGAATCCTTTGTCCATAGCGGGCGGCCGCGAGTTCATAGGCGTGGATTTTGACAGCAACACCTTGAAAGTCGCGCACATAAGGCCGGGATACAATAAAATGGAGATAGCTCATCTTTTCAGCTGGAATATAAACGGATTCAGCGATGCGGATATCTCAAAACTCCTGAGATCTGCATTTAACGATTTGAAGCTGAAAAACTATTGCATAGTAAATATTGTGCCTTCTAATCTGGTAATAACTAAAAATATAGAAATACCTTCGAGCGATCCTCAGGAAATCAAGGAAATTATAAACCTGCAGGCAGGCAGGCATACCCCTTATTCCCGGGAAGAAATAATCGTCGATTATATAGACATAGGCACTTATAAACACAAATATAGCAAGGTCCTGTTAGTCATAGTGACTCGGGGCGCCATAAAGAGGCAGTTCGATATATTGGCCAAGGCAGGTTTTGGATTAGATAACATATTATTCGCGCCGGAGGGTTTAGTGTGGTTTGTTTCAAAGATGTTAAAGCTGGAAACAGTCAAATCTCCGCGCAGCATAGTTCATATAGATGAGTCGATCGCAGATTTTGTGGTTATTTTTAATGACAGGCCTGTATTTGTAAGGTCTATACCTATAGGCGCGCAGCATTTGATAAACGAGAGGGATAAGTACGAAGCAAAGTTTGTAGAAGAATTGAGGCGGTCTCTGGAGGCTTATCAGAATGAGAGCATAGAAAAAAACCCGGATATGGTGGTTCTGAGCGGCGCAATAGAAGATATTAAAAATTTAGACGTCGCATTGAACAACGGGTTACATCTGCCTGTCAAGGTAGAGCAATATTATAAACATTTCTCGATAGTAAGCGATGCCTTAGGAAAGGCTCCCGTTAATAAGCATCTGTCTTTTTTAAATGTAATTGCCTCTATTTTAGGCCGGGAGAATATAAAAGTAAACCTTATGCCTGAAGAGGCAAAGCTCAGCAAATTAGTGGAAGAAAGAGGCAGGGACCTGATTAAGGCAGGAATATTCGTGCTTACGCTTTTAGTCCTGGCATGTTTTATATTGGTAAGCAAGATTTATTTTAAAAGTTCTTATCTTGCGCGACTGTCTGCCAAAGAGCAGGAATTAAGCAAAGGGGCGGATATACTAGAGAAGAATTTTGCAGAAATAGGTTTAGTGAGAAAATACCTCTCCGGCCGTGGTTATTCTTTAGATGTTTTGAACGAGTTATACAGCCTTATTTCATTAGATATCGAGGCAGGGGACATTAAATTTGACGATCAGGACAGATTTTCTGTAAGGGGGGTAGCTAATTCAATGTCAGCTGTTTTTTCGTTTGTGGACAGAATGGAAAAGTCGAAATATTTTAAAGATGTAAAAACCAAGTATACCACAAAGAGGAAAGAGGAAGGCAGGGATGTGACTGATTTTGAGATAGTCGCTGCGCTTGAGAGAGAGAAAGAATAATAATATATGTTGAATATAAAGTCAATATCCGTATTTTTATCGCGCCTGAACAAAAGAGAAAGGTTTATTTTTTACGTCGTGGCGATTTTTTTATCCATAGTGTTATTTGAGCGCCTAATGGTAAACCCTATCTATTCCAAGATCAAGTCGTTTAATGAAGAGATAAAGAAACGGGAGGCCAATATAAACAAGAGCCTGCGGATACTTGCTCAAAAAGACAGGATATCCGCTGAGAGCCGGGAATACAGCTCTTTTGTAACTAAAGGGGTTTCTGAAGAGGAAGAATTTACTTCTTTACTGAGGGATATAGAGGATTTGGCGAGCAAGAATTCTGTGTATCTCGTAGATCTGAAACCGGGAGGCGTAAAGGACGTCGGTTCGGCTAAAAAATACATAGTGTTGTTAAATTGCGAGGCGCAGATGGAACAGATAGTCAATTTCATGTTTAATATAGAGAATTCAGATAAGCTTTTGATGATAGCGAAATATCAGATTAATCCGAAGTCAAAAGAGTCGACGGTTGCGCAGTGCAGTATGACTATATCAAAAATAGTTATGCCGTAGGTAATTAAAATAGGGAGGTATGCTAAATGAAGAAGATATTCTATCTTATTATGATATTGATTATCCTGTTATATTCTAATGCCTACGCCATGGATAATAACCAGCTCCTCGACCTGCGTAATAAGCTTTTTGACGAGTCAAAGGATATAAAAGCCCTCTTAAGAAACTCGAAGAATGTTGTCTTGTTAAATAATATGTGGGACGCTTGCATTGTAACCATGACTCAGCTGGACGCATACTTTTTTATGATGGGCATATTTGATGCTGTTAGTAAAGATAAGTGGAATGAAGAGGCCGTGACTTATCTTGAACTCTGGTTGACCAAGATAAAAAATACAGACGAGATTAATCTAAAATCGTTAAAGTCGTTTCCTTCTGACCTGGAAGCCGGCACTCTAAGGCATGCCCAGAAGATGGAAGGATATTTTACTGATTTAAATGACATGATAGACGAAAGCTTAAACACTATTTCTAAACTAAAAGCATCTGTGAAACCAAATAGATAACAATTTAGGATTCATAGCAGGAAACCTAAGAAAGATACCGGCGAAATTTTCTCCTTTTATCTTGGAAGCCTTATCCAATATGCAATATAGATAATATGAAAGCCTTTATTCAAACTTTCGGCTGTCAGATGAACGAGCATGATTCTGCGAGGCTAAAAGACTTGCTCTTGGAAAAGGGCTATGTTTTTTGCGATAGGCTTGAGCACGCTGATGTAGCTATTTTTAATACGTGCAGCGTTAGGAAACACGCGGAAGACAGGGTTTATGGCAAGATAGGCGAACTTCAGAAATTAAAGGCAAAGAAACCTGGTCTTATAATAGGTATCATAGGATGTATGGCAGAGGCCCGGAAGGATGAAATCATCAGGAGGTTTCCAATCGTGGATTTTTTATGCGGGCCTGCTGATTTAGACAAGGTGCCGGATATTATTGATAAAATCAGGCTTGGCGCCGGGCATATCATGTATCTGGAGGGGTATAAGTCAAAAATAATCCCGGCATTTTCCAAAAATAGAAAAACAGGCAAAACTGCGTATGTAAAAATAATGGAAGGATGCGATAATTTTTGTTCATATTGCATCGTGCCGTATGTGCGCGGCAGGGAAAGAAGCAGGCCTTCAAGAGATATATTGGATGAAATTAAAAAACTGATAGATAAAGGTGTGAAAGAAATCACGCTTTTAGGCCAGAATGTGAATTCTTATGGTAAGGGCCTGAAAGAAAAAATTAATTTTGTCGCGCTTCTGACGAAAATAGATAAATTGGTCCACCTGCCAGGTGAGCCAATTGGCTCACCTGGCAGGTGGACAGGCTGTGTTAAAATAAATTTTCTTACCAGCCATCCAAAGGACGCGAGCCTAAGTTTGTTTAAGACAATGAGAGACCTGGAATCCGTATCAAAAAACTTGCATTTACCTATCCAATCCGGATCGGATAAAATCCTAAATAAAATGAATAGAAAATATACTGTAGCCAGGTACAAAAAGCTTGTAGATGATTTTAGAAAGATTGTTAAAAATGGTAATGTCAGCAGCGATATTATTGTAGGCTTTCCCGGCGAAACAGAAAAAGACTTCAAAGATACCTTAAATGTAGTTAGAGAGCTTCGGTTTGGCGCTGCTTATATCTTTAAATATTCTCCCAGGCCCATTACAAAGGCCGCTAAATTTAAAGACGACGTAAGTCTCGGGGAAAAAGAAAAACGCCACGCGCTGCTTTTAAAATTACAGAGAGATATATCATCAAGCAAAAGATGCCAGTAATTTTTTTAGTAGGCCCTACCGCATCCGGAAAAACTAATCTATCGATAAAACTTGCGCGAAAGTTAAATGCGGAGATTGTATCCTGTGATTCCATGTGCGTTTATAAGGGCATGAATATACTTACTTCCAAACCTTCTCTATGCGGCAGAAAAAAAGTAAAACATCACCTTATAGATATAATTCCGCCTACCAGGGAATTTAGCGTTGCCGAGTACCGCCGTATGGCGCTTGAGAAGATAAAAGATATCTTAAGGCGTAGAAAAATTCCTTTATTTGTAGGAGGCAGCGGCCTTTATGTTAAAGCCGTAACAGAAGGCCTTTTCCCGTCAGCTGAAAAAGACTTAAAGTTTAGAAAAAAGCAGGAAGCCTTTGCAAAAAAGTACGGAAAGGCTTATTTGTATAAGAAGTTAAAAAAAATAGACCTTGAGCGCGCCAAGAAAATTCACCCCAATGACTTGAGGCGCGTAATAAGGGCCCTTGAAATTTATCACACAGAAAAAAAGAAGCCGTCTGAATTAAAAATAAACACAGAGCCTTTAAAATATGATTTTAAGATTTTCGGCTTAAACATAGCCAGGGAAGAACTTTATAGAAACATAGATGATAGGGTTGAAGATATGTTCAAAAGAGGCATCGTGAGAGAAGTAAAAAAACTTTCAAAGAAAAAATTAAGTCTCACAGCCCGGAAGGCATTGGGATACGGCGAAGTCCTTGGCTACTTGAAAGGTAGATATTCTTTAGAGAAAGCAAAGGAACTTTTAAAGAAAAACACCCGTCATTTTGCCAAGCGCCAATTGACCTGGTTCCGTCCTGACCAACGCATAATCTGGCTTTCTCCCGGCGGGGTGAAGATTTTATTATGGAAAAAGCGGTATTAGTGACAGTTGATTTGAAAGAAAGAGGGGAGTGGCCGCTCGAGGCGAGGGCGGCGGAGCTTAAGGAACTTGCGCGTTCTAGTGGGGCTTTGGTAATAGCTGAGATATTATGCAATAAGGAAAAGCCTGCCCCTGATTTATTTATAGGCAAAGGGAAGTTTGAAGAATTATGCCAGCTTGTTCGAGAGAAAAAAGCCAATCTGGTTATATTTAATAATGATCTTACACCTACCCAGCTTAGAAATATAGAAAGAGGGCTGGATGACACCAGGACTATTGACAGGACTCAGCTTATACTGAATATCTTTGCCAGGAATGCCAGAAGCGTAGAAGGTAAGGTTCAGATAGAGCTGGCGCAGCTGGAATATCTACTCCCGAGGCTTACGGGAAAAGGTATACATCTTTCAAGGCTTGGAGGCGGCATAGGAACCAGAGGCCCTGGCGAAAAGATCCTGGAATACGATCGACGCAGAATCAGGGACCAGATTGCAAAATTAAAAGAAAAATTGCTGGATATAGAAAAAAGGCGCACAGCTTTACGGAAAACTCGCAGCGATGCGTTTCTAACAGCTATATCCATAATAGGCTATACCAATGCTGGTAAAACTACTCTTTTGAACCAGCTGACCAATTCTAAAAAACTGGTTGCCAATAGGCTTTTTACCACCCTGGATCCCATTGCTAGAAGTTATGTGCTTCCGAATAATCAGAAGATTTTGTTTCTGGATACAGTGGGATTTCTGCATAATCTGCCGCATCATCTCGTAGAGGCTTTTAAATCCACGCTTGAAGAGGTAAGGACAGCTGATATACTTTTACATGTCTTGGACGCCTCAAACGAAAAAATTCATGAACAGGACGAGGCTGTATATAAGGTATTAAAGGAGTTAAAAGCGGAAGATAAGATTATCATAAATGTCCTGAATAAGATCGACTGCGTAGATGATCCTGGTCGCATAGCTCGCCTAAAAAAAGATTTCCAAAACTCTGTTTTCGTATCCGCCATGACAGGCGATGGCATGGCTGGCCTTATAGATGAAATACAAGGGTTGCTATCAGACCTTGTTACTGAAATTAAAATAGAGATACCTAATAATAGGATGGATAGGGTAAATTTAATTTACGAAAATGGCAAAGTTAACCACAGAGAAGATAGAGCAGAATCAGTTTACCTGGAAGCAACCATCCCGGTCCGTCTTAAGCATCTAATACAATAGATGTCTCGAAGATTTTACTTGACACATAGCACTCTAAGTGCTAGAGTGCCAATGTGTTTAAGAGGTGTGGGAGGCGTATTATGAAACATGTTGATATTGAATCCAGGCGTAAAAGCATATTAAGCGCAGTAGTCGATTCTTATGTAGATACTGCTACGCCCGTAGGCTCCAGGGCTATTTCCCAGAGGTTTAGATACACTATAAGCCCTGCGACCATAAGAAACGTAATGGCTGATCTGGAAGAGATGGGATTGATAATGCATCCGCATACGTCTGCCGGAAGAGTCCCTACTGATAAAGGTTACAGGTTCTATGTGGATTCTTTATTAGAGCCCGAGCATCTTACGAAAGAAGAAGAGTCCATAATAAATAAACTCATCCACCAAGCAGGCAATGATATTGATTATATAATGCAGAATGCCTCAAAAGCCATAAGCATCATAGCAAATGTTGTCGGCATAGTCCTTACGCCTAGGTTAAAAAGAAGCATATTTAAACATATAGAACTTTTCAATATAGATGATTCCAGGATACTTGCTGTTATTGTTACGACTTCTGGTTTTATCAAGAATTCAATCATGGACATTGAAGAGGGCATCACAAAACAGGAACTTGCGCACATAACAGAATTTTTAAATAGCGAACTGGAAGGCATATCGCTTGGCGAGATAAAATCATATCTTACGCGCAAGCTCCTTGAAGAAAGGGATTCGTTTTACACGTTTTTGAAGAGAGCAACCGATATCTTATCCATCCCGGGTTTATTCAGGGCAGATGATCACTTGTATTTTGAAGGCGCGGCATGTATAATGTCCCATCCTGAATTTACCGACATTCGTAAGGCAAAATTATTTTTAAGGGCATGTGAGGATAAAAAAGGTCTTTTGAATCTTTTGAATGAAGACATGGAGCGGGATGGCATAAAGATACATATCGGAAAAGAAAATGTCGATAGCGAGATGCAGGATTGTTCTGTAGTTACCTGCAACTATAAGATCAATGGCACAATAGTAAGCGCGATTGCTGCGATAGGGCCTACCAGAATGGAATATGGAAAGGTCATATCGGTTCTTAAGTATATTTCGCATGAACTCGGAAAGGAATTAGAAAACCTTGGCTGAACATAATCACGATCACGAACAGGAACCAAAAGGGATAAGAAAGAATAAAATACTTCTGACCTCGGAAGAATTCAAGGCGTTAGAAGATAAGGTAAAGAAGTCTGATGAGTATTTTGACAGGCTTCTCAGGCTCCAGGCAGATTTTGACAATTATAAAAAACGGCTCGAGAAGGACAAAATAGAATTTATAAAATTCGCCAACGAGGAAATCATCGCGGAAATCTTAAAGATAATAGATGATTTCGAGAGAGCTGTAGAAGCGGGCAAGACCAAGCACGATTTTGACGTGCTATATAAAGGTATAGAAATGATTCATAATGACCTGAGGAATTTTTTGAAAGAAGAAGGCATTAAAGAAATAGAGGCCAAAGGAAAACCGTTTGATCCTCATGAGCACGAGGCAATGATGCAGGAGGAGACAGACGCTCATCCTGAGGATTATGTGATAGAAGAATTGCAAAAAGGATATACCTTTAACGGCCGCGTCATAAGGCCGTCTAAGGTAAAAGTGGCAAAACGACCGAAGGGAGCCCCGAGCGACCCTTCGACAAGCTCAGGGGAGTCCCGAGCATCGTCGAGGGACGAAGCCGAGGGGAAGTCAAATAAAAAATAGCCCCTCGTCGCTAGTTGGAAAAAGCTAGGGCGGACTCGGGATCAAATTTTGTTTCACAAAATTAGGGAGGTGTGTTATGGCAAAAGTTATCGGAATAGATCTAGGAACATCTAACTCAGCGGCGTCAATAATGGAAGGCGGCCGCCCGGTCATAATCCCAAGCGCAGAAGGCGCTGGAGTGGCCAGCGGAAAGGCTTTCCCGTCTTACGTGGCATTTACCAAAGACGGCCAGAAGCTCGTAGGCGAGCCGGCCAGGCGCCAGGCAGCTATAAATGCCGAAGGCACGGTCCAGGCAGCCAAGCGCAAGATGGGGACGGATTTCAAGTTCAAGATTTTTGGTAAAGAATATACTCCTCAGCAGATCTCCGCTTTTATCCTGCAGAAAATAAAACAGGACGCAGAGGCATATCTTGGGGAGAAGGTAGAAAGCGCGGTAATCACCTGCCCGGCGTATTTTGACGATAACCAGCGTCAGGCTACCAAAGACGCGGGCGAGATAGCCGGTTTAAAGGTCTTGCGTATTATCAATGAACCTACAGCCGCTTGCTTAGCCTATGGTTTAGACAAGGCTCAAAAAGCGCAAAAGATCATGGTTTTTGATCTTGGCGGAGGGACATTGGACGTCACCATAATGGAAATGGATCAGGGCGTATTCCACGTGCAATCAACATCCGGCGACACGCAATTGGGCGGCACGGATATGGATAAGGTCTTGCTTGAGTATCTGGCCGGACAATTCAAACGCGAGACCGGCATTGACCTTATGAACGATAAGATGGCAGCGCAGAGGCTACGCGAAGCTGCGGAAAAGGCCAAGATAGAATTATCCTCGACTGTCAGCACGGATATCAGCCTTCCTTTTATTACAGCGGATGCTAGCGGCCCAAAACACATGACGACGACTTTATCAAGGGCAAAGCTTGAAGACCTTGTAAAGACCATTGTCGACAGGTGCAAAAAACCTGTTGACCAGGCGATAAAGGATTCAAATCTTTCCACCAAAGATATCGATAGAATTATTATGGTAGGCGGCCCGACCAGGATGCCCATTGTCCAGAAATTCTTAGAGGATTATGTCGGCAAAAAGATCGAACGCGGCGTAGACCCCATGGAATGCGTTGCGCTCGGCGCGGCAATCCAAGCAGCGATTATTACCGGTGACATGAAAGATGTATTGCTTCTCGACGTTACTCCGCTGTCTTTAGGCATAGAGACGCTAGGCGGGGTAAATACAAAATTAATAGAAAGGAACGCTTCTATTCCTACGCAGAAGAGCCAGATTTTCTCAACTGCCGCAGATAATCAGACCGCGGTTACCATACGCGTCTTGCAGGGTGAACGCCAAATGGCAGATGATAATGTGGAACTGGGAAGGTTTGATTTAGTAGGCATTCCCCCGGCGGCGCGAGGCATACCTCAGATTGAAGTAAAATTTGATATTGATCGCGACGGAATCGTGCATGTTTCAGCCAAAGACTTAGGCACAGGCAAAGAGCAGACTATCAAGATCACTGCCCCTACCAAATTGTCAAAGGAAGAGATAGACAAGATGGTAAAACAAGCCGAGCAATTTGCCGACCAGGATAAAAAGAAGAGAGAGGAAATCGAGATAAAGAACCAGGCAGACACTCTTGCGTATTCTGTTGAAAGGTCTTTGAAAGATTTCGGAGACAAAGTCAGCCAGGATGACAGGCTTAATATCGAAAGAAAACTCACTGACCTTAAAGAGGCTTTAAAAGGTGCTGATGTCGAAAAGATTAAAAAGTCAATGGAGGAACTCGGAACAGCTTCTCATAAATTAGCAGAAGAGGTTTATAAAGCTACCCAGGCAAAACAGGGCCCCAAAGGTCAGCCAGGAGCAGGAGACGCGAGCGCAGCAGGCCCAGGGCCTTCTGATGCGGGTTCAGACGAAGAGCCTAAGAAAAAAGACGGCGAAGACGTCATTGACGCAGAATTTAAAGAAAAATAAACCTTCCCTGATTTAATATGACTACAAAGAGAGACTATTACGAGATATTGGGGGTGCAGAAGGGCGCCAGCGTAGATGATATAAAAAAGGCGTACAGGAATCTCGCGCTTAAATATCATCCTGACCGCGTTGCCACTGATAAGAAAAAAGAAGCTGAAGAAAAATTCAAAGAAATTTCAGAGTCATACGCAGTTCTTTCTGACTCTCAGAAAAGAAGCCAATATGACCAGTTTGGCCACGCAGGCATTGATTCTAAATATTCGTCCGAAGACATATTCAGAAACGCTGATTTTTCAAGCATCTTTGAAGATATGGGTGTCGGCGGGGACATGTTTGAGGAGATCCTCGGCAGTTTTGGAATGTTTGGAGGCTCCGGTCGCAGGCGGAACCGCGGCGCCGGAAGAGGAAGAGATCTTGAATATGAAATAGAAATCTCTTTTGAAGAAGCCGCGTTCGGGACTAAAAAAACAATAAATATCCCAAGGCAGGTGACATGCGATGCCTGCAATGGTTCCGGCGCTAAGCCAGGCACTAAGAAAATTGAATGCCCTACCTGCAATGGCAGGGGCCAGGTCCTGTATTCAGCAGGTTTTATAAATGTTTCCCAGACCTGCCCTAAATGCAGGGGCGAAGGCTCTGCTATAAAAAGCCCATGTTCTAAATGCGACGGGGCCGGCAAGGTCAGAAACACTCAGAAAATAGAGGTAACTATTCCTGCAGGCGTTGACACAGGTTCGCGCTTGCGCGTCCAGGGCGAAGGAGATTCCGGCGCAAGAGGCGGGCCTTCAGGCGACCTGTATATTTATATAAATGTGAGAGAACATCCTATATTTCAGAGGCATGGTTATGATATAATATGCGAAGTTCCTATTAGTTTTCCGCTGGCCTCTCTGGGCGGGGAAGTAGAGGTGCCTACCCTTACCGGCAATGTAATGATGAGGATTCCTGAAGGCACTCAGTCAGACAGGATATTTCGCCTTAGCGGAAAAGGCGTGAAGAATCTCAGGGGATATGGCATGGGCGACCAGATGGTAAAGGTGGTGGTGGAAACCCCCGCCCGTCTAAATTCAGAACAAAAGCGCCTTTTAAAAGAATTCGAAAAATCATGCAACGGAAATGTTAATCCGATATCCGCGTCCTTTATGGACAAGGTAAAGAAATTATTCAAAAAATAGGAGTTATATATGCCGACATACGAATACGAATGCGCGAAATGCAAAAAAAAGTTTGAGATATCCCAGAGTATAAAGGATAAACCCATCACTGCATGCCCTGACAAAAAATGTAAAGGCAAGGTAAAAAGGCTAATAAGTTTCGGCGGAGGTTTTATATTCAAAGGCCCAGGGTTTTATGCCACTGATTACAGGAGCTCCAGCTATAAGGAAAAGGCAAAAAAAGACAGCCCATCCAGCCCATGCCATACGTGCAAGGAAGGATGCAAACATTGATCAAGAAATTCTTTAAATACTGGGCGCCTTTATACCTGTACGCCGGCATTATATTTTATTTTTCAAGCATACCCGAGCCTCTGCCTGGTATTTCCATACCTTATTTTGACAAGTTTCTGCATTTAATTGAATATGCTGTTTTCGGCATCCTCGCGGCCCGGGCTTTTAAAAGTTCCCCACGGGAGATTTTGTATAAAAATTTTAAAATACTGGCGGTCCTGGCGGCTGTGGCTTACGGGGCGTCGGATGAATTCCATCAGCTTTTTGTATCGTGCCGCACCTGCGATATTTTTGATCTAATGACAGATTTTGCCGGAGGAACAATAGGAGTTATTTTTTATGGCAAATATTGCCGCTTTTAAAGGCACTAGTTATAATCAGGAAAAGATAAAAGATCTTTCAAAAGTAGTTGCCCCGCCTTATGATGTGATCTCTGAAGAGGAACAGGGTTGTCTTTATAAATTGAATCAATATAATATCGTCCGCATGCTTCTTGGAAAATCCTCGCCCGGTGACAATGATAAAGACAATAAATATATCCGCGCCGGCCGATACCTTAAAGATTGGCGGAGAAAAGAAATTCTTAAGCAAGACAAAAATCCCAGCATATACATAAACCTGCAGGAATTCAAGCTCGACGGAAATATTAAAAAAAGGATTGGTTTTATCGCGCTTCTGAAGCTCGAAGAATTTGATACGAAAAAATCTTCCATATATCCTCATGAAAATACGTTAGCTGCGCCGAAAGAAGACAGGGCTAAGCTTATCCATGCCATTGAGGCAAATCTCGGCCCTGTATTCGCGATATTCGAAGATAAAGACAGGGCTGTTTCCGATATCCTGAAGAATCAGATGAAACCCAGGCCGTTAGTAAATATAGTCGATAGCCACGGCATCAGGAATAAATTCTGGCAGGTCTCCGATAAAAATATAATCGCAATACTTACCGGCCTTATGAAAAATAAAAAGATTTTTATCGCGGACGGCCATCATAGATATGAAGTCGGGCTCGCTTTCAGTAAATTTAAAAAAGACCCTAAATACGGTTACATACTTACCTATTTTACAGACCTTCTTGGAGACGGTCTTGTGGTATTGCCGTATCATAGATTAATAGGAGGGCTGGATAAAGATGCGCTTCTCGCCCTGGAGGCAAGTTTAAATAAAAATTTTATTACAAAACCCCTTGAATCCAAAAAAGATCTCAAGGCTTTTCTAGCCAAAGCCAAACCCACCGAAGCCAGATTTGTGATTTACGGGCAAAAAAGATTCACGGGCCTTATATTTAAGGGTAAAATAGACTTAGACGTTACCATTGCTAAAAATCTTATCATAGATCCGCTCCGGAAAATTTTTATAGATTTTACGAAAGATTTAGATTATGCTATTAAGGAAGTAAATAGCAGCAAATTCAGTTTCGCTATTTTAGTCAACCCCGTGAAGATCACGGAAATCAGGGACGTTGCTTTTCTCGGCAACCGCATGCCGCAGAAATCAACGTATTTTTACCCTAAGGTTCTCACGGGCCTGGTAATAAACGTATTCTAATATGCCTCTATTTGGTCAACCAAAATCTACAGTCACCAATATCCCGCAGAAGCGCAAAGGCGTGCCTGGCGGCCAGTGGGTAAAGTGCGAGGACTGCGGCGATACGATCTACAAAAAAACCCTTGATGAAAATTTCAAAGTCTGCTCTAAATGCAATTTCCATTTCACGCTTTCCGCGTACGAACGCATAAGTCAGTTTACGGATGAAGCTAGTTTTGAAGAATTTGATAAAGACATGAAATCGGGAGACCCTTTAAATTTCAAAGGGCCCAAAGCATATCCCGTAAAACTGGAAGAAGACCGTAAAACCACCGGCATGATTGATGCCTGCGTGATAGGCAAAGCCCTTCTCGAAAAAAGCCCTATTGCCATCGGCGTGACTGATTCGCGTTTTATAATGGGAACTATGGGCCAGGTTGTAGGCGAGAAGATTACCAGGATTACGGAGTATGCCACTGAAAATAAGCTGCCGCTGGTAATAATATCAGGGTCAGGCGGAGGCGCCAGGATGTATGAGGGCATGATTTCTCTCATGCAGATGGCAAAGACAAGCGCGGCTCTCGCACGGCATAATAAAGCAGGACTTCTATATATTTCTATACTTACCAATCCTACGATGGCAGGAGTCCTTGCGAGTTTTGCCACCCTGGGCGACATTATAATAGCTGAGCCTAAAGCCCTCATAGGTTTTACCGGCCCAAGAGTAATAGAGCAGACTATCCGCCAGAAACTTCCCGAAGGTTTCCAAACCTCGGAGTTTCTTTTAGCGCACGGTCTTATAGATATAATTGCACACCGCAAGAATCTCAGGAGCGTTGTCTCTCAGCTTATCAGCTATTTAACGCCCTCTTAAAATAAAAATCTATGGCGCAGGTAAGTCTAAAAAACGTTTATAAGGTTTATCCGGGCAACATAGAAGCTGTCTGTGATGTGAGCCTTGGAGTAGAAAATAAAGAGTTCGTAGTCCTTGTAGGCCCGTCGGGCTGCGGCAAGTCTACCACGTTAAGGATGATAGCAGGCCTGGAAGATGTTACAAAAGGCGAGATCTGGATAGGCAATAAAATGGTCAATGACGTTCCTCCGAAAGATAGGGACATTGCCATGGTCTTTCAGAATTACGCGCTTTATCCTCACATGACAGTTTATGAGAACATGTCATTCGCTCTCAGGCTCCGCAAGTATCCTAAATCAGAGATAGAAACAAGGGTCAAGGAAGCAGCAGAAATCCTAGGTATTATCAAGCTTTTAAACAGGCGGCCTGGGGAACTTTCTGGAGGACAGCGTCAGAGAGTTGCGGTGGGGAGAGCCATAGTCCGCAAGCCCATGGTATTTTTATTTGACGAACCTTTGAGCAATTTGGACGCTAAGATGCGCGTCCAGATGAGAATAGAATTAAATAAACTTCATATCAGGCTGCAGTCAACGATGATATATGTTACCCACGACCAGACAGAAGCTATGACCATGGGTAGCCGCATAGTCGTAATGAAAGACGGTATTATTCACCAGGTTGCGGATCCTATTACACTTTACGATAAGCCGGTCAATAAATTTGTAGCGGGCTTCATGGGTTCGCCTCCCATGAATTTTGTAAAAGGCAAGATAATAAAAAAAGACTCAAGGTTTTTCTTTACGGACGAGGGCTTCATCGTGAAAATAGTAGAGGACATGTATAAAAAGCTGGCCGCGTATGACGGTAAAGAAATTTTCTTCGGGATAAGGCCGGAAGATATATACGATAAGCTTTTTACTTCCCAAGCTTCCTCCGAAAATACGGTAAAAGCTGTTGTCGAGATAGTAGAGCCGATGGGCGCGGAGGCCTTCCTATATATCGCGGTCGGCAAGAGTTCGCTTATCGCGAGGGTAGGCGGGCACGACAGACCGGAAGTCCACCAGGATATAGACCTTGTATTTGACATGTCAAAGGCCCACTTTTTTAATAAAGATACAGAAGAAACCATAATATAAGCCTAACCCTGAGCAGGCGAGCACATAGCGAGCGCGTCGAAGGGTGCTTATGCAATCAGACAATAAAAATACTTTAATAACAATATTATTATGCAGCGTCAGCTTTGTAATCGTTTCCTACCTTGTTTTTCGCACCAACCTTCCCAAGCTTCCCAATCTTTTTTTATATAATCTGGTCATAATCTTCAGCTTGCACGAACTCGGCTACTATAGAACTCTTTTCTTTCTGGGCGCCAGCGTTTTTCTGTCCATTCTCATATCGATCACAACTCATCTTTTGTATGTTTTGCATATCCCTGTATTTTTCATAACGTTTTTAATTGCAGACAATGAAATAAAAAAGCACAACTATTATACTCTTATTGTAAAGACCCGCATCGAAGAAATAGCGGAAAATATCAACGTCCTTAAGGATGAACATAATAAGCATAAGAAAGAAGCCGTGTCTTTAGAGAAGAAGGGCAACAGATATAACTCCCTGAAAGACGTCGTCTCTGTCCTTAATTCCACATTAACCCTGGAAGATGTTGTAAAAAATATAATGGACAATGCTTTTAATATTGTCGGTAAATCGGATTCGGGGCTTTTATTTCTGGTGGACACCTCGAAACAGGAATTAAATCTTGCCCTTTCGGTAAACAAGACTCATCCTGATAAGATAAAGACAAAAAAGGGCGACATACTTGATGAATGGGTTTTCAAAGAGCGCCAGGCCCTTTTGGTGGAAGACATAAAAAAAGATTTCAGATTCAGCGAGGATAGATTCAGCAAGTACGAGAGGTCGTTCCGTTCCATTATTTCCTGCCCATTAATGGAAGGCCATAAGGTGATAGGTATTTTGAGGCTGGAAAATTTTTACCCTTACCACTATACCTCCGAGGACCTGAGGCTTTTGGGTATCATATGCGACATAGGCGCGGTGAGCCTTCAGAACTCGGTTTTGTACAAGCAAACCCTGGATCTTGCCATCAGAGACGGCCTTACTGGATTATATCTTAGAAGATATTTTCTGGAAAGATTGAAGCAGGATGTGCTTTATTGTTATCGTAATAATTTATCGTGTTCTTTTCTGATGATAGACATAGATAATTTCAAAAATTATAACGATGAGTATGGCCATGTGGCAGGCGATATGGTGTTAAAATTGATTTCCAAGGTGCTTTTAAATTTTGTAAGCGGCGGCATAGCGTGTCGTTACGGAGGAGAAGAATTTTCAATATTTTTTCCGGATGTTTCCAAAAAAGATGCGATGCGCATAGCCGATAATATCAGAAAGGCCGTGAAAAAAGAAGGCATAGAACTTCGCAGGATAAAGACGCATATTACGCTTTCCGTCGGCGTTGCTACTTTTCCCGAGGATGCCAAAAGCCATGAAGAGTTGATCATAAAAGCCGATGAAAACCTCTATAAAGCTAAGCGCGGAGGAAAAGACAGAATAGCAATATTATGAACCCTTTTGTATATTTTATTTTTTATGTGATACTTCTGCCTTTAAGCTACAAAGTAGAGCTCCGCTGGTCCTTATCATGCTCTGTTTTGATAAGCATATACGTGTTAGCGGCTCAATTCAAGCATGTATCGTATGAAACGATTTTATTTATCGTATTTTTTAACATCATTCCTTTTGTCATGGAGAAATTCAAAAGGAATTTCAACGCCTATAAATCCATAATGCGCAATGAAATCGGGTCAGTCAGAAAGTCTTACGACAATCTTATGGAAGCCGATAAAAAGCAGCTGGAGTCAAATCTTGAGATAGAAAGAAAAACTCAGCAGGTTTCTTCCTTATACGAGATCTCGAAGGAGATGTCCGAGTGCCTCACATTCGAGGACATATTCGACATATTCTCGTCTGTCCTTAGAAAATCTTTTAGATTCAGGCTCGCGAGGCTCGTGCTTTTAAAAGAGCCCAATGACCAGATAGATTCTGTTTATGAGATTGAGCTTGGCCGCACTTATGCCAAAGTGGCTCCTGATAATTTTGACAGGGAGCTTATAGAAGTGATTTTCCAGGAGCGGAAAGAAATCCTGATTTCTTCTATGGAAGAAACGCGGTTTTCCAGGAGGCTTTTCATCATAAAAGATTTTGACACGTTGATAGCCATACCACTCATATCTGAGGAAAAGATAGCGGGCATCCTATACGTTGAAAATATTTCCAGGGCGTATTTTGAAAATTTCTTTATCCTGGCAGGCCAGTTTGCTATACAGCTTCAAAAGGTCATCCTGTATAAAAAGGTCCAGGACATGGCAATAACCGATTCGCTCACAGAGGTCTCTACCAGGCGCTATTTTCTGGAAAGGTTCAGGGAGGAAATCCGGCGATCCATGCGCAGAAAATCCAGCATGTCTTTTCTTATGATAGATTTGGACTATTTTAAAGAAAAAAATGATAAATTCGGCCATCTTGTAGGCGATGTTATACTGAAAGAAGTCGCAAGTGTCCTTAAATCAACCCTTCGCGAGATCGATATAATCGGCAGGTACGGCGGCGAAGAATTTACTGTTGTTCTGGCTGGGATTGGTAAAGAAGGGGCATTACAGGCCGCGGAACGTATCCGCTCAAGCGTTGAACATTCTGTATTTAAAGCATATGATGAAAAGGTTTCTATTACCATCAGCATAGGTATCAGCAGCTTTCCTGAAGACGGAGTGGATGAACGCTCCCTTATAGAATCAGCGGATAGAGCTCTCTATAAAGCCAAGGAAAAAGGCCGCAACCGCGTGGAGTGAAGAAAAATAGAAAAAATATAGACAGCGACCATTTTCCCCTATTTTCCCACAAAAATCATTTGCATTCTTCCCTAAATTAATGTAATATAATTAGCTATGTACGCTATAGGTATTGACCTCGGTGCAACGTTTGTAAAAATCGGCCTTGTAGATAATAGGGGCAAAGTTTATTTCAGGCGTAAAATCAAGACCCCTCTGGGCGCTGATAAAACCCTTCTTATAGATTCAATCGTAAATAACGTAAAAGATATAATAAAAGAGTCAGGTAAGGCGGTTTCCGGCATCGGCATTGGTGTTCCAGGCCCTGTAGATTCTAAAAAAGGCATTGTCCATTATTTCCCGAACATAAAAGGCTGGAAAGAAGTCCCGCTTAAAGCTATGCTAGAGAAAAAGCTGGGCTTAGCCGTCATGCTTGATAATGATGTGAACGCCATGAGTCTCGGCGAATTCGTATTTGGCGCTGGTAAAGGCTCTCGCAATATAGTTTGCCTTACGCTTGGAACAGGCGTTGGAGGCGGTATTATTATAGATAGTAAACTTTATAGAGGCGGTTCAATGACAGCAGGCGAGGTAGGGCACATGCCTATTAATGAAACCGGGCCTATCTGTAATTGCGGCGGCATAGCTTGCCTTGAAAGATATATAGGCAATAGATATATACTAGAAAGGGCTAAAAAGATATTCGGTAACAGCGTTACCCTTGAAAGAGTAAGCGAATTAGCCGGATTGGGAGATAAAAAAGCCTTGGCTATATGGACAGATGTTGCTGAAAAATTAAGCGTAGCTCTCAGCCAGGTAGTAAACTTATTAAACCCGGATAAAATCGTGATCGGCGGCGGGGTCAGCAAAGCAGGGCCTTTTATCTTAAACCCGCTTAAAAAAGAAATCAGGAAGCGCGCTATGAAGGACCAGGCTGCTCACGTAAAAATAGTTCCGGCAAAGCTTGGCGCCGACGCAGGCATCATTGGCGCCTCCTTATTACTCACGATAAGTTGAGGGAATTGCATGGTTAAATTTATAGTTTATAACATATTTTTGGCATTATTTTTATTCGCCGGCATTTCTTACGCATTAGATAATAGTAAGCCCATAGAAGTTAACGGCGACCAGATTGAATTTTTCCCCAAAGAACAAAAGGTAATAGGCAAGGGCAATGTCTCGATCGATTATGAAGGCATGAAACTCACTTGCGACAGAGTAGCTGTTTATACTGAAACAAAAGACGCTGAAGCCGAAGGCAATGTAGTTTTACAAACTGCCGGAACCGAATTAAAAGGCGAGAAGATAATCTATAATTTTGGCACGAAAGTCGGCACTATCCTAAAAGCCAGGGCTAAATCAGGGGAATGGTATGCGTTCGGAGACAAGATAGAACTTTTATCAAACAGCACCTATAAGGTCATAAATGGATACATCACAAGCTGCAGCCTTCTAAAGCCTCATTATAAAATAGCCGCCAAGACCGTTACAATCAATACCGCAGATAATAAAGTAGCTGCCAAAGACGTTACTGTTAAAGTCGGGAATACGCCTATCGCATATTTACCCAAATATCATTTTAACTTGAAAACAGAAGGCTGGCCGGCCGTAAACGTTATCCCGGGCAAGAAAAGTAAATGGGGAGTTTTCGCGTTAAATAGTTACAGGTACGAGATGGATGATAAAAATAGCCTTACTTTGAGAGTTGATGAGAGGTCTAAATGGGGCCTTGCGGAAGGCTTTGATTATAAGTATTATTTAAACGGTTTTGGCGGAGGGCTTTTAAGGACTTACTACACAAACCAGCGTAATGTAGATAGAAATGAATCCCAAAAGGGCGAACAGCAGCGTTACCAAATCCAGGCGCGTCATCGCTGGGATATAAACGACCATGCGATGGCTATCATGGAATATCACCGCTCAAGCGATGCAAACATGACAAAAGATTATTTTTATAGAGAGGAATACGAAAGAGAATCTGCGCCCGAGTCTTATATATATGCGCTGGACAGGGAATCTGAGTACTCCCTTAGTGTTTTAGCGCGTAAAAGAGTAAATCATTTTCAGACAGTTACTGAGCGGCTTCCCGAAGCAAGGTTCGACCTTAAAGACCAGAAACTTTTTGACCTGCCGATTTACTTTAAAACAGACACTACCTTTACTAATCTTAATAAAAAAATAAGCGATAATGCAAATGATTTAAGCGTTACCAGGTTTGATACATATAATAAATTATCCGCTCCGCTTAAACTTGTTAATTTCTTAAGCGTGGCGCCGTTTGTAGGCATGAGAGATACTATCTATAGCAGGGATTTGAACGACAGCGAAGATGAATTCAGGACAGCCTTTTATACAGGCGTTGACATAAGCGCGAAATTTTTCAAGACTTATGAAGCCTCGGGCAAATTCTTGGGAGTTGATTTTGATAAACTGCACCATATTGTTACACCTACGATAGAATATAAATATATTCATCAGCCGTCGATTGATCCTGTAAAACTCGGACAATTTGACGATATAGACGCTATCGACCAGAAAAGCGCTTTTACGCTTGGGTTGGAAAACAGGCTTCAGACTAAACGCATGATAGGAGAGACTTTAAAAACCATCGACCTTGGGTATCTATTAATAACAGGCGATTATCTTTATAAGCCCGAAGGCCGGGGCAGCCAGTTTTCAACTATAAAAGGCGACCTTGAACTTACGCCTTTTAAATGGCTCAGGTTCGAATCAGATACCAGATATGACCCTGATACTGAAGATTTTCAGACCTGGAACACGGATTTGTATATTAATAAAACCGAAGACTGGCAGTTTGGTTTCGGATCCAGGTATGAACAGGATAAAATCAGCGAGCTTACCTCGGAATTATTTTATAAGTTAAATAATGCATGGGCATTCAGGATTCTTTCCAGGTATGACCTGAAAGAAGTGGAAGAAAACGGGCATAAATATATAAATGAATTTAAAAATAAAGAGTTTGGTGTTATAAAAGATTTACATTGCTGGCTGGCTGAGACGAGCATTAGCTCTGATAGGGACGGGGGCACTACGTTCTGGGTTGTCATGAAACTCAAAGCCTCGCCCAAAGTGCCGTTTGATTTTAAAGACTACTACCCTCATCCTAAATAATGGAGTAGCGAAGCGAAGCTTCGCGCTAAAAGTAAATCAGGAGTAAAATATGAACATTGCAATCATCGGAGCCGGTTACGTCGGCCTGGTAACCAGCGCGTGCTTCGCGGAACTTGGTAATAAAGTCATTTGCGTTGACAATGACCCGGAAAAAATAGCCCTTTTAAAAAAACTCAAGATGCCTTTTTTTGAAAAAGGCCTTGATAAGATGGTTAAGAAAAATGCGAAACTGGGCCGGTTGGTTTTTATGGATAGCATTGAATATGCGGTAAAAGAATCTCAGATTATTTTTATTTGTGTCGGCACGCCTCCTAAACATGGCGGAGAAGCGGATCTTTCGTATGTTGAAAATGTAGCCGTCAAGATCGCGAAAAATATGCCTTCATACCGCCTCATAATCGAAAAAAGCACAGTCCCTGTCGAGACCGGAAATTGGATTGAGCATACTGTGAGGATAAATAATAAAAGAGGCATAAGCTTTGACGTAGCCTCGAATCCGGAGTTTCTTAAAGAA
>JAPLMD010000006.1 GCA_026387235.1 Candidatus Omnitrophota bacterium | reverse complement strand
TCTAGTATTTCTATATCGCAGTTATTACAGCTTCCTGTTGAGAGATGGTAAACCCATATGGATTTTGTTAATGCCTTTAACCTTAAACTCATTACATCCCCTTTATTGCCAATAATAATGCGAGCACTGCAAATAATGTCATCTTGCCCCAGAAAAATCTTACAGCCTGGTCAATCCTTACTCGCGGATTTGTGTTTCTTATTAAAATTATTATAACTAGCAGTATTACATACTTCCATATAGTTAAAAAATTAAAACCCTGCCAGAATAACGTTATAAGAAATAACGGCAGAGCCACCATTAACATTGTCTTTGTGAGCTTTAAAATGGCCAAGAGCATACCTGAATATTCTATACATGTGCCGGCTATTATTTCTGTTTCTGCTTCACTGGCATCAAAAGGCACAAGCCCCAGTTTTGCCTGCATGCAGAATATCATAACAATAAATGCGATAATGCCTGAAAGACTTGTAACAAAAGGGCCATTCGCAGCCTGATAACTTATAATCTCGCTCAATTTTAAAAGCCCATGGCTCTTAATAACAGGCACGATTAAAGAAATAATAAAAGGCAGTTCATACGCCATTACCATTTTTATCTCTCTTGATGCGCCAAGGGACGCCAAAGGATTTCCGCTCGCAGAAGCGCCCAATATAACAGCTACTGCAGGCAATGTCAAAAGATACATTATTACAATAATATCCCCGGAAAAACCTTTTGAAGCAGGGTCTATATTCACGAGCCATACAAGCATTGACACAAGCGTGACAGCGCTCAAACCTATCATGGGCGACAGGAAAAATAATTCTTTTGATGCGGATCTTGGAATCGTGATCTCTTTTATGCTGAGCTTTACAAGGTCTATCAATGGCTGGTACCATGGCGGCCCAACTCTCCATTGGATGCGGGCAGTAACCTTGCGGTCTATCCAGCTTGCCGCCAATCCCACAAACGCTGTAAACAAAAAACCTGGGAATATCAAAAAATTGAACAAAAGTTTCGTCATGGGTGGTATTTTTTCCAAGGCATAGCATGAACTGCTACATGCTTGCCTATTAAATATATATCGTCTTTTTCAGATTCTTCTACTTCTATAAATTTTATCGCATCAGGCATTGAACATGTCTTTACGCAAACAGGCTCTTCTTTCTCGCTTCTATCCATGCAGGCATCGCATTGAGCTATTATATAAGGTATCGTATCAAGCGGTATTGTTCCGAATGGACATGCCAAGCTGCAGGATTTACAAGAAATGCACCGCATGGTAAAACGTTTTATTATGCCGTCAGGCTGCCTTTCTATGGCCTCTTTTGGGCATGCGTTCACGCACGGCGCTTCTTCGCAATGCCTGCAGATATATAAGAACTGCCCGATTTCCCTCAGGCGAGTTATGCCTGAATTCTTCGGATGGTAATAATAACTGCACTTGGCAGTTACTTCTTCGCACTTATTCAATTTTTCCAGATCTACGAATAAACGTTTCATCCCGCTTAATCCCAGATTTCGTGAATATGGCTTATCTTATCGTATCTGAACACAGGACCGTCTTTACACGCGTAAAAATTCCCAAGCCTGCAATGCCCGCATTTCCCGATCCCGCAGCTCATGTTTTTTTCCATTGATAGATAAATCTGCTCCGGTTTATACCCTACTTCCAGAAGCTTGAATGTGGAAAATTTCATCATTATAGGCGGCCCGCATACTATTGAAAAACTATTTTTAAGATTTATCTCCAGATTATCAAGGGTCGTGGTTACAAGGCCTACATTTCCCTTCCAGCTGTCATCTTTTCTATCTACCGTTATTCTGAATTTAACCTTTTTTTTATCCAAGCTTTGCCATTTATCCAGAACAGAGTCCTTGTAAATAATATCCGAGGGCGTCTTTGACCCGCAGCAGAATAAAACATTCTTATATTTTTCTATATCGTGAACCAATGCCAGGAACAAAGCCCTTAGCGGAGCTAATCCTACGCCTCCGCCTACAAGCAGGATTTCTTTTCCTTCATATTCGGAAAGAGGATATTCTTTTCCATACGGCCCTCTAAGCCCCACTACGTCGCCTTTTTTCAGGTTATGGATCATTGAAGTAACCCTGCCTGCCTTCATTATAGTTATCTCGAGTTTATCTTTTTCATAAGGCGAAGACGATGGCGTAAAAGGCGCTTCTCCTTTGCCGGGAATACTCATTTCCACAAATTGGCCTGCCTTAAAATGCAGGGGGGTTTCAGGCCTAAGCCTGAAAGTCTTTATGGTAGGGCTTTCCTCTATCACATCCAGCACTTCTGTCTTTATCGGTAAATACGGATTATCTATCATAGTCAAGAACTAATTTATCATTAACCTTCTAATTTACTGAGCACTTCGCGTATATCTATCTTACCTGGGCACGCCTCAATGCATCTACCGCAGCCTGTGCATCCAAATCTTCCTATTGTGTCAGGAAAAAAATTGAACTTTTTGTCAAAACGGTTCCTCATGCGCTGCGCCAGAAGTTTTCTGGGATTTGCCCCTCCTGCAACCTTTGCAAAAGACATCAGGAGGCAGGAATCCCACATCCTCAATCTTTCAAAACCATTTTCTTTTTTCTGATCCATTAAAATAAAACAATGGCATGCAGGGCATATCATGTTACATGCACCGCATTCAACGCATGTCTTCGCAACCTCTTCCCATAAACTTGAATCAAATTTATTCTTAAATGCAGGTTGAATGGAATCCTTAGAAGGGATTTTGCTTTTCTTAACATGTTCTAACAAATCCTCTTTCAGCTTTTTTCTATTTGAATCTCTTTTTTCTATATATGGGTCTGCTGATTGAAATAATTTGAAATATTCCTTTATGATTTTTTCTCCTTTTAAAGACCCTGCCTCTGCCACATAACCGCCTTCTACCTCAGAGAGACTAATGTCAAAACCTTCTGTCGGATACGGCATGATGCCTATCGCTACGCAGAAACAAGTCTCTCCGTACGATGTGCAATCGCTTGATATTATAAGGCCCGCTTCTCTTTTGGAAATATAAAAAGGATCTTTGAAAGGTTCTTGGGCATACACATAGTCCATCACTTTAAAAGAAGCTAAATCGCAGGATTTCGCGCCTATAATAGCTATAGGCTTTTCTTTTTTATCAGAATCATCTTTAGAAAAATATTCTGCTATTTTAGTCCTGGCAGGAAAATAAAAACTCTTTATAGGTTCTACGGCCCTTATTTCTCCTATAACAGAATCTCTAAGGCCTTCTTCTATTTTTTTATAGAACCTGCTGTTATCTGATTTTACAGGCACAAAAATCTTATATGTCTTAGATAGAGATTTTACCAGTCTGTCAAGATTAGGTTTATTTATAAAATACAGGTCCAAGGTTGTCCTTTCAAGTATTTTCAGGAAAGGGATAAAAATTAATTATACTATACTACACAAATCAAGTTTTATGTCAAGTCTAAAAATGCAGTTCCATTGCTCTAGGCGGGCAGGCCTTGATGCAGAGTTCACAGGCTATGCATTTATCATTATAAAAAAGCACCTTGCGCGTAACTGAATCTGTAACAAGCGCTTCTGTGGGGCATATGGGCACGCATGCGCCGCAATGAGTGCACTTTGAATCATCCCTTTTAATGTCCTTTGAAAGAGGCTGAATAATCACGCCGATAGATTTTGCATACTTCAATGCCTTTTCAAGGTTAGAACCCTCTCCTTTAAGTTCAAGGACCATAAGGCCTTCTTCTCTTGGAGTAACATATGCTTTTAATATATTAAATTCCAGGTCGAAATCTTTTACCATTTTATATACTATCGGCTGATCTACCAGCTTATGAGGGAATTTTAAAACAATTCTTTTAGAGTCCATATTAATCTCGCCTCCCCTTCAAACTAATTCTATGTCTCCTATGCTCCCAAAATCTTTTCCAAGTATTGCTACTGCGCCCTTAACCCCTTTTATAGACAAAGCAAATTCAAGGCTAGGCGCAATGTCTTTCTTCTCTCTGATCCTATTGCATGTTGCGGTTGCAACCGCATCTGCCAGAATAGCAGACTTAGCTATTATAACACAGGCATCTGCTTTTCCAAAGCTTAAAGAGTGTCCCACAGTTCCGGAAGACGTACATATCCCGAGAGGCGTATCTTTTGGTTTTATTTTTATAAAAATTTTACTGCTGAGAGGAGAATCGCCTGCGTAAATCGCAACCGTGCGAACCTTATCTGACTTTATAAATATATCCCCGCCGTTTTCTATAATAATCTGCTTGGAATGCGCCAAGAGTTCATTGCCGCTAAATTCGGCAATTGCTCCTGCAACGCTTGCCATCGGGCCAACGCCTGCCAATCCGGTTGTCCGGATCATTTCTTTTATAATCTCCGTTGCCAAAGCATCGTCCATTATCGGCTCAAGGCTTGCCATAAATTCCGGCCTGTGTTTTATATAGTCCTCTATCTCGGCTCTGTATTTTTTTACAATATCCTCTGCAATAGCCTTTATATCCTTTTCTGCAAAAATAAAAAGATCTGTCTCCTTTACTATGACCTCCTGCCCGATAAGATCACTGTCTTTCGTCAATTCCCTGTAAAATCTTTTTTGGTAACTTTTACTTTTTGCCATATTCAAATTTGTTTTTTGTTGAGAGCTGACTGGTCTAAAGAAAAGTCTCGCCGATTCGAGCGGGCACGGTGCCCTGCCTCCAGACTGGGGCCGTTCGGCGCAGAGAGTGTTTCGCCGTGCGCTACGGTTTACGGCTCGTTTTTTATACTGTAGGTAGTCTTGGCAGTATAAAAAACTTCACCGTAATCCCTTGCGCACCTATATGCAAAAGAATCAACTATGCCGAAACCTCTCAAATGCGCCTCAGACCCCAGTCTGGAGGCAGGGCGAGCCAGCTCTCAACAGATACGCGGTAATTGTTCTCCGGTTATCATATCCAAAATCCTTGAGCCGCCTGATTGAGTCTTTAAATAGACTCTTTTGTCCTTTTCTTTTTCTATCACACCTATAATCTTAGCGTCTTTCCCAAGCGAATGTCTCTTCATCCTGGACAATATATTATTTGCAGCATTTTTAGAAACTATCGCAATAAGCTTTCCTTCATTAGCCATGTATAACGGATCAAAGCCCAGTATTTCACATAAAGCCCGCACTGACTTTTTTATAGGGATATTGGCCTCTTCTATAGCAATGTTATAACCTGAGACAAGGCTGATTTCATTCAATGTAGTGGCCAAACCGCCTCTAGTAGGATCTCTCATAAATTTTATATCCTTGCATATTATTGAAGACACGAGATTATTAAGAGGGCTGCAGTCGCTTGAAATCCTGGCCTTGAATTTTAATTCTTCTCTTGCAAGAAGTATTGCGCTGGCATGGTCTCCTATTGTGCCGCTTATTATGATCTTGTCGCCCGGCCTTATTCTTGAAACAGCTATATATGCATTTTCAAATACCTCTCCCACTCCGGATGTATTAATAAATATTCCATCTACGGATCCTTTTTCAACTACCTTAAAATCCCCTGTGACTATATGAACGCCTGCATATTTACATGCGGCTTTTAGAGACTGCGTTATTTTCTCAAGGTCATCATAGCTGAATCCATCCTCTACTATCATGGCGCATGATAAATATAACGGCCTTGCCCCTGAAACAGCCAGGTCATTAACTGTTCCGCATATTGCAAGCTTTCCGATATCGCCTCCTGGGAAAAATAAAGGCTTAACAACAAAAGAGTCGGTAGTATAAGCCAGTTTCCGGCCTTTAAATTTTATAACAGCGGCATCTCCAAGCTCAGCTAGAAAAGGATTATCCAGATTTTTCAAAAACAAATCCTTTATAAGATCATGCATTAATTTCCCGCCGCTTCCATGTGATAATGTAATCTGCTTCATAATAATAACTGGTGCCACGCACTAGTGCCTGGCACCATAACGGTAATATGCAGCGCAGGTACCCTCACTTGAAACCATGCATGCGCCTTGAGGATTTTCAGGATTGCACTTTTTAGAAAATAAACTGCAATCCGTGGGTATCTTTATGCCTTTTAATACGCTTCCGCAAATACAGCCCTTATCAATTTTTGTTTTCACTTCTGGCAAATCTATATTTTTCTCAGCATCAAACTCCGCATATCTTTTGCTTAAACCCAGCCCGCTTTTTTGTATATTTCCAATGCCCCTCCATTCGGAATCCTTGACTGAAAAAACCTCATCAATAAGATAAAGCGCTTCTTTATTCCCTGACGCCTTTACTACGCGGTTATACTGGTTTTCAACCTTTGGGTTCTCAAATTTAACTTGTCTTATAAGCATCAAAACAGACTGCAGGATATCAAGCGGCTCAAAGCCTGATATCACGCATGCAATACCATATTTCCTGCTTATTTCAGCATAAGGCTTTAAACCTATAATCGCGCTTACATGAGCAGGGCATAAAAACCCTTTTATGTTTATCAATTTGTCTTTTGCCAATAGTTTCATCGCAGGAGGCATTATCTTATGGCCTGAATATACAAAAAAGTTTTTCAGCCTTTTCTTTTTTGCGTATTTTATGCTGGCCCCTACAGTGGGCGCTGTGGTCTCAAATCCTATACCAAGGAATACTATTCTTTTATCAGGATTTTTATCAGCAAACTCCACTGCGTCTAAGGCCGAGTATACTATCCTTACCTTTCCCCTTGATTTTTGTTTCAAAAGATTAGAATCTGAACCCGGAACCTTTAACATGTCGCCAAAACTGAATACAATAACATCTTCAAGCGTTGTCAGGGCTATTGCTTTATCAATATAGTTTTTAGGCGTCACGCATACAGGGCATCCTGGGCCTGAGATAAGATGTATATTTTCAGGCAGAGTTTTCCTTATGCCAAACCTCTCAACTGCCATTGTATGCGTCCCGCACACCTCCATGAATTTCACAGGCTCAAGGCCTTCTGCCTCTTCATGAATAAGCCCTGATATCTTATTTGCAAGCCTTATATTTCTGAATTCGTCTATGTATTTCATCAATGAGCACTTGAGTTACGGCGTATAAAATACGCCGTAACTCAATCTCCTATAAGTAACTTCTATGTCTGTGCGAATTAATCCCGAGCAACTCTTTAACTTAAAAATAAGTTGCGAGGGATATTGTCTTGTATATTTGCCCTCTCGCTGCATATACTTAAACACTATAGCAGCTCGGGATAAATTCGGACTTATGACTTATGTCGCTTTGCTCCATAAATCATGTCCTCATTTAAGTTCTTCCAATATTTTCAGAGTCTCTTCAGCTTTCGCAGGATCTAATTTCTCTATTGCAAAACCTGCGTGCACAATAACATAGTCCCCTGGCTTTACGTTTTTCATAAAACTGACACCTATGTTGCGCTGCACGCCTGAGCTGTATACAATTGCCTTATCGCCCTCTATTTTCAAAATTTTCATAGGTATAGCCAAACACATACTACGCTCCTGCTAAAACTGCCTGTCCTAATGCAATCCCGCCGTCATGGGTTGGCGTCTTATTGTGAAAATAACATTTAAAACCTTGTTTGGTTAAAATACGGCTTGCATTGGTTTTTAAATACTTATTCTGAAAAACTCCTCCGCTCAGACAGACTTTGTTTATTTTATGCTTTTTTCTCAATAAGATACAGGTTTCTTTTATCATATTGCATATAGCATTATGAAACTTTAATGAAACCTCTGACTCGCTGATGCCTTTCTTCAAATCCTTAACTATGCCTTTTATAACAGGCTCCCACTCTATTATTATCATCCCGCCTTCTTCAGCATACTTAAACTTATATTCACCCTTCACCCTCAACCCTTCACCCCTAATAATCTTCTCTAATCTAATTGCCGCTTCCCCCTCATATCCTGTATAATCGCAAAGGCCTATAAGCGATGAAACACCGTCAAATAATCTCCCCACGCTTGAAGTTAACGGCGAGTTTATTTTTTTGTCCATAGCTTGCTCAAGCATGCCCATTTTTTTATTATCTAACCTTTTTAGAATCTTTGAAGCTTTGCCTTTCCCGTATATATCATAAAGATAACTAAACGCCATACGCCATGGTTCCCTGATGCAAGCCTCGCCCCCTGGCATTGGAATATATTCCAGATGAACAGCCCTCTTCAGTCCTTTTATACTGCCTGTAAAAAATTCCCCTCCCCATATGTTGCTGTCAGCGCCAAAACCTGTGCCGTCAAACGCAACCCCTATTACCTTGCCTTTTATGCTATTATCTACTATGCAGCTTGCCACATGCGCCTCATGATGCTGCACTGCCTTAATCCTTAACCATTTAGCCTTTGCCAGTTCATTTGCGTGCTTAGTGGATATATATTCTGGATGAAGATCGCAAGCAATTATTTCCGGTTTTATATTTAGTTTTTTCTGCAACTTCTTTATTTCCCTCTCAAACTTTTTAAAATTCTCCAAATCGCTCAGATCTCCTCCTGAATCCGATAAATAGGCGCTATTGCCTTTACTAAAACAAAAAGCGCTCTTTGACTGAGCGCCAACTGCCAGAACCCCGCTCTTTATCCTACAAGGCAAAACAATCTTTGTATATTTCATACCACGCTAAAGTTGTTGTCAAGTTAAGGTTTTTGATAATTTAGCTGCATCGGATAGTTTTAGCAATATATCTTCTACCAGGTCTTCAGACAAAGTGCCCATTCCACAGCTCGGGGCGAGAAACGAATTTGATATTATCAAATCTCTATCTATGGATTTTTTTTCGAGATTATCTATCTGTAAAGACAATTTCTCAAAAAGAGATTTGCCTGTCTCTTTTAACACATCCTCAGAAGTAGGCACAATACCCCAAGCCAGATATCCTCCTCTTTTTAAAAATCTCTTTATATCTTCAGAATAAAGCGAAATATTATCCGCATATAAATACGCGTCAAAATTTATGATATCAACCTTTGTCCCTGCAATGACTGACCAGTCTGTATTGCCGCAGCAATGTATCCCTGCCATTGCATCTCTTGAATGTATCCCGTCTATAATAGAATTCAGCATTGATATAACATCTTCTCTTTTTATATTTACAAAACTGGACCCGAAGCTGGCCAGGTAAGGTTCATCTATAAAAATTATGATCTTTTCAGCCATGTCTTTTAATTTATCAATTTGCCATATAGCTTTCATTTCCAACAGCTTAATAAATGCCTCTCTCATGCTATCATCATAAATAATCGATTTACCTTTCTCATCAGTCATCCCGAGGCCGAAACTCACAGGCCCTGTGACATGGCCTTTTAGATACTCGGCTTTATATTTCTTTGCCGTTTTAATAAACGCATAGAAACCTTCCGCAAATTCTTCTGTAATACCAAGAGAATCATAATCTTTTGAAATATACGCTTCATGTATTCCGGCCAGCCCCTCGCTCAAATCTTTAGAGCTATCGACATAAATAACTCTTTTTTTCTCATCTAAAACAAGCCCAGGCAGACCCTGGCTGAATTGACTGTACATATTTTCTTTGAAACTTCTTTTTGGAAGCTGCGGCCAGAAAGGTATGTCAAACGCTTTAAATACCTGTTCTACGCTCTTAACCGCGTCAATATACGGCAGGCTTCCTATGCCCATTGTAAGAAATTTGCCATTTATCTTCATAATGAACTATTTTAACACCTTGTTCAAAAACGGTCAACCCTCCAGTTGAAGGGTAGCTATGCATTAAAATGGCCGAATCTCACATTCGCAAAAAACTCCGCTAAAAAGAATATGATATTTGCCAGCGTATCGTTAAAATACGAAAGCATGCCGCCTATAAAAGATACCCAGCTAAGCGCGATAAAACACATTCCGCCTATCATCAATATAAACATAAGCGGGACTATTAAGATATTTGAAACAACTGCTATGGGCGTAGCCATCTTGAAATAATACAAAATAAAAGGAAACGTGCCTAACGTGGCTGAGACAGAAACCGCAAAAGGTTCCAGCAAATATTTTCTGACATAAAAATTCCAATCCTTTTTTACCACATGCATTAATTTAGGCGCGAGATAAACCATTGATAGGACCGCTATGAATGAAAGCTGGAAACCTACGTCAAAGATGTCCTTGGGGTTTATTATCAATATGAAAAACGCCGCGGCCCCGAGGGAATTATAAGCGTCCACAGGCCTGCCTAATAATAAGCCTGCCAGGAAAACAATGCACATGATAGTTGCCCTTACAACAGATGCGCTCGAACCTGTCAATATCATTAAAAAAACTAACAACAGCATTGTAAGCGTGTAATAAATTTTTCTCCTGATCCTCAGTAGCTTAAAAAAATATAAAAATGCGGCTGCCATAAGCGCTACGTTTAACCCGCTTATGGCAAGTATATGCATCGTACCGGAATTTCGAAACGACTCGTTTAATTTCTTCGGCAGTTCTGATCTGTCGCCAAGTAAAATCGCCCTTAAAAAAGCCCCGCTTTCAAGCGGCATCTTTTCCAGAAATTGGTTTTTTATTCTCTCGCGTACAAGATAGGCGTATCGCAGGATAGGATTTGATTTATAGTTATGGGATAATAATGTTACATTTTTCTCGCTTGCATTTATAATAGCGAATATATTCTGATTTTCGAGATAGGTACGATAATTAAACCTGCTTTTGTCATTATTTTTAATGTCATTGCGAGGAGCGAACAAAGTGAGCGACGAAGCAATCTCTTTTTTATGAGATTGCTTCCCCCTCGCTTTGCTCGGGGTCGCAATGACACTTTCGAATGGCTTCTTTATTGTGCCTTTTACAATCAGCCTATCCCCATACTGATAATCCTTTTCCGTCTGTATCCTTATCAACGCTAATCCATCTATTTTTTGCCATTCCCCTTCAATCTCGAGCCTGAAGCCTTGAGCCCTTATTGCTTCTATCTCAAACACATATCTTGAACTTACCTTACCATAATAAACCCCTCTTGCTTCAGCAGGGCTTTTTATAATGCCGATTATCTCTGCTTTAACCTTATCTTTTCCTAAAAAATGGCTTATATGATTTGACGGGAATATATTAGAGTTTAAATAAAGAAGCGAGCCTAAAGAGATTATTGATAAAAATAAAAA
>JAPLMD010000026.1 GCA_026387235.1 Candidatus Omnitrophota bacterium | reverse complement strand
CTCCAGGAAGCCTGGGCATGGCAATATCCGAGGCAGTGGAAGACGCAGTTACTCATGAGGATACAAAATATTCTCTAGGAAGCGTTCTGAATCATGTGATGCTCCACCAGACAGTCATAGGATTGGAAACAAAAGAACAGTTGAAACTTATAGACGAGAAACCGGACATCATGATAGGCTGCGTCGGAGGCGGCAGTAACTTCGCGGGCCTTACATTTCCATTCGTGAAAGATAAAATAGACGGCCAGAATATCAGGTTTATAGCAGTTGAACCCACGGCGTGCCCTACTCTTACAAAGGGGCCTTACAGGTATGATTTCGGAGACACCGGCCAGATGACGCCTTTATTAAAAATGTACACGCTGGGACACAATTTTGTGCCGGAGGGCATACACGCCGGAGGGCTTAGGTATCATGGCATGGCTCCGCTAGTGTCAATGTTATTCAATGAAAAGCTTATCGAAGCAAGGGCATATCATCAGACAAGTGTTTTTAAAGCCGCGTTATTATTCGCATGCACAGAAGGCATGCTGCCTGCTCCTGAAACAAGCCACGCCATAAAGGCGGCAATAGACGAGGCATTGATATGTAAAAAAGAAAATAAAGAAAAATGCATAGTCTTTAACTATTCCGGCCACGGTAATTTCGACCTGGCTGCTTATGACGCATACATCGGAGGCAAGCTGAAGGATTACGAGCATCCCGAAGAGGCAATAAAAAAAGCGATAAAATGTCTGCCAAAGGTTGACTGAATATATCCCGCAACGCTGAAATCTATGGTTAAAAATAAATACGATGCTATATTCTGCGACCTGGGGAATGTCCTTGTCAATTTTGACCACAGGATAGCGGTAAAAAAGATTTTGGCCTTCACCCCTAAAAAAGAAGAGGATATCTATCAGCTTTTCTTTGATTCAGGCATTACAAAGGATTACGAAGAAGGGAAAATCTCCTCTTTGGATTTTTTCAAAAGAGTAAAAGATTCTCTTAAGCTGGATATGGATTATGGCGTGTTTTTACCGATTTGGAACGACATATTTTTTGAAACCCCGCTTAATAAAAAAATACAGGATTTTTTAAAGAAAATAAAAAATAGATATAAGATAGCGATGATATCCAATATAAATGAAACGCATTACGGATTTCTTAAAGAGAAAATGCCTATCTTCCGCGAGTTTGATAAACTTATACTTTCTTATGAGATAGGTTTTAGAAAGCCTAGCCCTGAGATTTACGATGCAGCGCTTAGGGCAGTCGGCGCGAAGAACTCGGGCGCATTTTATATAGATGACAGGGCGGATTTGATTGAAGCGGCGTCAAAGCTTGGCATAAAAGGAGTGGCGTTTAACGGAGAAGGGGCTTTTAAAAAAATAAAATCCGAGCTCTCATGAGATGTTTAATTATCGACGGCTATAACGCGATAAGCAAGATCAAAGAATTTGACGCAAAAAAAGACATAAACCTTGAGTCTTCGCGCCTGTCATTTATTAAGGCGCTAGCGGATTTCAGGCATAGGAACAGCTCGTTTGATAAGATAATAATTGTTTTTGACGGCAAGAGCGAAGGCCTGGGATTAGGCAGGCAGACATACGGAGACATAGAGGTTTTATTCTCCAATAAGGACAAAGACGCTGACAAGGTAATAGTAGACATACTTAAAATATCATCCGGAAAGAACAAGATAACCGTCGCCTCAGATGACAATTTCATAAAAAATCACGCGAGGGCGTTTGGCTGCGGGATAACGAGCGTTAGAGAATTAGAGGATTTAATTAGCTTGAAGAAGAAAGCCCAGAGGAGTAAAATAATAGAAAAAGATATCGGGAATAAAGATCAGGATGCTATTACAAACGAACTCAAAAAATATTGGGGAGTGAAATAAAGTGGAGAGAAACGAGCTTAAACCGGTTCACATAGAGGCGTTTGATTTAGACGACGCGTGGTTCAGGTGCCTTTCAAAGATTTTAGAATGCGGGCACGTGTATACGATCACGAGAGGCAGTTACGCCGGCCAGAAAAGGCTTGAATTTGATTTTGTTACCATCAGGATAAAAAATCCAAGCCATCAGATGATACCTATAATACCCGAAGGTTCAAGCATTCCTGCGCCTACGAGCATGGAATACATAAACGGTTACCTTTCGTATTTATTGACAGGCCAGAAAACAAATACCGAAGACTATACCTATGGCGAAAGAATGGTGGACGCAAAGGTCAGGCTGAAGGAAACAGTAGACGGCAAGGAAATGGTCAGGGAGATGCCTTTAGAAGTAAATCAGGTTGAAGAAGTTATAAAGATGTACAAAACCCATGGGCATGGCACTAATCAGGCTATAATAGAGATAGGCATGCCTTCTGACATAAAGCTGATTGATCCGCCGTGCCTGCGGCTTATAGATACAAGGATTCGTTACGGGAAACTGCATTTCTTCCTTTATTTCAGGTCATGGGATTTATGGGGAGGCTTCCCTTCAAATTTAGGCGGGCTGGAGCTTGTGAAGCAATATATGGCAGAAGAAATAGGCGTTGAGAATGGGGAAATTATAGCTGCCAGCAAAGGGCTCCATCTTTACGATTACTCCTGGGATTTCGCAAAACAAAGGACAGGTAAGGCGGATTTAGAGATAAGATAATTTTATGCATCCTATAATAGCTAAAATCGGGCCTTTTATAATTTATAGCTATGGCATGATGGTCGCCATAGCTTTTTTGTTTGGGATATTTATTGCCAGGCGCGAGGCTGTAAGAAAAAATATAAAGCCGGACCTGGTATATGACCTTGGTTTTTATCTGCTGATAGGTTCGATAATAGGCGCGAGGATTTATTACATCCTTTTTTTCGGCCTTAAGGATTTTTCAGAAGATCCTGTGTCTATATTTAAGGTGTGGCAGGGAGGACTTGCTATACACGGAGGGATCTTTGGAGGCGTAATAGCAGGCATTATATTTTCAAAGGCCAGAAAGATTTCTTTCTGGGCATTGGCTGATTTGATAGCGCCTTCCATAATACTGGGCCAAGCGATCGGAAGGATAGGCTGTTTTTTAAACGGGTGCTGTTTTGGCATGCCGATAAAACCATTATTCGGCATGGAGAATCATCCTACCCAGATTTATGAGCTTATTTTAGATTTCGCAGGATTTTTACTATTATGGAACTTAAGAAAAAAGGTGAAATTTGTTGGCGGGTTATTTTTATTATACCTTATGGCGTACGGAGTCATCAGGATTATTGTTTCCCAGTTCAGGGCGGATAATGTTTATCTATGGAATACGGCGTTGACTTTGGCAGGCCTCACGAGTATATTGATGTTTATAATAGCGACGATTTTATACATAAAGAGAAGGCATGGTTAAAAAAATAATTTTTAATCTAGTCATTATATTAATCCTTGTAATGATAGGAGCGGCAATTATGCGCGCTAATAAACCAAGGCCAAGCATTCTAAAAACCAATCTGAACAGCATAGAAAAAAAAGGCTTACATCCAAGGGAAGCAAAATATTACAGGGTTATAGAAGAATGAAAAAAGTAAAGTGTTTATTGTGTCCCAGGGGCTGCGAATTAAAAGAGGGAGAGAGGGGAAACTGCCGCTCGCGCATGAATATAAACGGGAAACTCCAAACCCTTGTTTACGGAAAACCCTGCACCGCGCACGTGGACCCTATTGAGAAAAAGCCTTTTTATCATTTTTTGCCCGGGACGCTGTCTTTTTCTTTGGCTACGGCAGGATGCAATATGCATTGTCTGTATTGCCAGAATTGGGAAATATCCCAATCTAACCCTGAAGATACCGTAAATATAGACATGTCTCCGGAACAGGTTGTCAGCGAGGCAATAAAAAATAAATGCAGGACCATTGCCTGCACTTATTCCGAGCCTATTATATTTTTTGAATATGCGGCTGATATAGCGGATATCGCGCATAAAAATAATCTGTTGAATATCTGGGTTACAGCAGGGTATATAAACCAGAAGCCTCTTGAAGACGCGTGCAAGTTTCTGGATGCCGTGAAGGTGGATTTTAAAGGCATAACAGAAAATTTTTACCAGAATGTTACAGGCGGCAGTATCGGCCCTGTCATGAATTCCATAAAATTGATAAAAGAAAAAGGGATCTGGCTTGAACTTGTAAATCTCGTCGTGCCTACTTACAATGACACCAAGGATGATTTTTCGAAACTATGCGACTGGGTTGTAGGAAATCTCGGGCCGGATGTGCCGATGCACTTTTCAAAATTCTGGCCGATATATCAGTTAAAAAACCTGCCGCCCACGCCTGAAGAATCGCTGATCTTGGCGAGGAATATCGCTATGTCAAAAGGCATGAATTACGTGTACGTAGGCAATATCCCGGAACACGAAGGCAATAATACTTATTGCCAGGCGTGCAAAAAGCTGATTATTGAAAGACTCGGCTATACAGTTACTCAGAACTATATAGTGGACAGCAAGTGTAAGTTTTGCAGCAACAAAATCCCGGGCCGCTGGGAGTAGAGGGGATTTATGATGGATAGAAAGATGACGCGGAGAGAATTTTTGAGGATGGCGGGTTTTGGGGTATTTGCGGTTTTTCTTTTGCCGGGTTTGAAGAAATTGAGCCTGTTCAAAAAATCATACAAAGAAGCGAAGTATTATAAGAAATTAGCAGGGTGAGCTATGATGAAAGGCGTTATATTTTTTATAGCCATATTATTATGTTTTTGCTTGAGGTCTTATTCTGAAGACATAAGGAAGCCGGCTGTAGCAGGCATGTTTTATCCCGGAAATAAAGGAGAGCTTGCCGGGAAGGTAGATGATTTTTTAGCCAATGCCGAAAAATCTGATATAGAAGGCAGGGTTTTGGCTATCATTGTGCCGCACGCGGGCTATGAATATTCCGGCCAGGTCGCGGCTCATAGTTTTAAACAGCTGGAAGGAACAGATTTCAAAAAGATTATCATAATATCTCCGAGCCATTACGTGGCTTTTGACGGCATTTCAGTTTATAATAAAGGCTCGTTTGAAACCCCGCTTGGAATCGTGAAAATAGACGAAGGGCTTGCCGATAGAATAATGGCAAAGGATAAAAGATTTATTTTTTATCCTGAAGCGCATTTAAAAGAACACGCGATAGAGGTGGAACTGCCATTTTTGCAAAGAGCGTATAAAGACAGGGATTTTAGAATAGTCCCTATCGTTATGGGAATCCCTGCGTCCGAGGATATGAAGATACTAAGCGATGCGCTTTACGATGTTGCGGACAAGGATACTCTGGTAATCATAAGCGTGGACCTGTCGCATTATTATCCTTACGATAAGGCAGTAAAGCTTGATACAAGCGGCATAAGCGCTATTGAAAAACTGGACGCGGAATGGCTTATGCAGCAGATTGACAGCAAAAACACAGAGATAGACGCGCCTGTAGCTGTTCTTGCCGGTATTATGTTTGCGAATAGGCATAATGCAAAGGCGGTCCTTTTAAAATACGCAAATTCAGGCGATGTTACAGGCGATAAATCCAGGGTGGTGGGATATTCAAGCATTTTGATATATGTGCCTGAAGGAGCGGAAGAGAAGGGAGGGCTTATCATGGAAGACGAATATCTTAATAAAGAGGAAAAGAAGAAGCTTCTTGAGATAGCGAGATTTTCAATAATAGAGGCAGTTACCGGCAAAAGACAATTTTATCCCAATGTGACAGAAGAAAAGCTCAAAGAAAATTGCGGGGCATTTGTCACGCTGAACGAACGCGGCCAGCTTCGCGGATGCATTGGCTATATACAGGCAGTAAAACCGCTTTATGAAACAGTGAAAGACGTTGCTAAATCAGCTGCGGTTAACGATTATAGATTTAATCCTGTTACTCAGGATGAATTGGATAAGCTGGAACTTGAGATATCGGTCCTGACGCCTCTAAAGAAAATAAAAGATATAAGCGAGATAGAGGTCGGCAGGCATGGGCTTTACATGAAAAAGGGTTTTAATTCAGGATTACTTTTACCTCAGGTAGCCACGGAATATAATTGGGACAAAGAGACTTTCTTAAAAGAAACCTGCAGGAAAGCAGGCCTTCCTCAAGACGCATGGAAGGATAAAGCTACAGAAATCTACATTTTCAGCGCAGAAATATTTGGCGATACACTATAAGGTCCACCTGCCAGGTGAGCCAATTCAAATGGCTCACCTGGCAGGTGGACCATGGTTAAAATAAAAAAAGCCCTAAATTTAGGGCTTTTTTTATAGGCTATAAACCTTGAAGCTTACCGCTATTACGCGCCTCCTTGTTTAAGTACCTTCTATAAATACTATATCACATTTTTTGGATAAAACAAGGCCTGGAATTCGAGATTAATATAAAAATAAAGATATTTATAACGCTCAAGAGCGCGCATGTCTGAATGATCCCCAGGAGAGGGATGAGTATCACGCCTATTGCCAGCCCGCCTATGCATGAACCGATTAAATCAATGCCGTAGAGAAGGCCTGTTGTTTTTCCGACGTCTTTGGAATCTTTGAGCCATATTTTATTCGCGAGAATGAATTGGAATCCGCCTATAAAACCGCCCAATACAGGCATTATTAAAAAAACTATCTGAAGCATGTTTCCCGCGGCAGGAAAGGCCCGGTTTATTTTTGCTACAGCCATCAAGGTTATAGCGAGAATCAGCGGATAAACAGACATCCACGCCTGAGTTTTAATATACAATGATTTTTCATCCTCTATCTTTTCCATGAAGCTTGTTATTAAAAAACTTCCGAGCGTGAGCCCTATCATGAATGAGGTAAGGATAAATCCTAACTGATAATACATGTAGCCGTATATAAATTGGAACGCCAGCATGATGATTACCTGAAAACATATCTGGCTCATGCCTGTCGCGCCGGCGGATATCAGAACAGGGAATTTTAAAGTTGCCATGGTTAATTTCTGCGTCAACAGGGTTATGATAAAAAAAGCAAATGCCAGCAGGATAAAAATGCCTATATTTATCTTATCAACGTAAGGCAGGAAATTTCTCGTGGCGTCGAAAAAGCTCACCCATAATATGGCGTGATAAAGATAACCGATAGGCCTGAAGTCAGTATTGATTTTAGTATTATTAAATTTTTGGATAGCGCTTTCTACATATTTGATTCTCAGGGGGTCTAATTTAAAAGGTATGTAATACTCTCTTACGAACTTGGTTTTGATATTTCTTTCCTTCAGCCTTTTTATTATGGTGTTTGCGTCATCAGTAAGGCTGCCGGAGTCCTGCGACGCGATAAACGTCATATTATCTCCGGGGAGTATTTTCACATCAGAGAATTCTTTTTTAAGCGTATTATAAATACAGCTCAGATACATGGCGTGTTCCGGGCTTATGTAATTCTCGGAAGAAAGAAGGCCGAACGAAAATAAACCCCCTGGCTCCAGTATTTTTTTAACCTCCTGGAAGAATTCCAGGGAATAAAATCTATTGAGGCTTGCAGTATAAGGGTCAGGAAGGTTTAGTATTACTACATCGTAGCCTGATAGTTCTCGACTCGCTTCGCTTGCTCGAACAGTATCGCTATTATTCTTCGAGCGAAGTCGAGAAGAATAATCTTTCACAAAAAGCCTGCCGTCTGTGTGTATGATGTTTACCCTGTCATCTGTTATCGGAGGGAGGTATTTTTGGGAAAGGCTTATCATTAACGGATCTAATTCCACGTAATCAATCCTGGCGGGCTTATGTTTTAAAATCTGGTTTATTGCGCCTCCTATCCCGCCTCCGACGAGCAGTATCTTTTTAGGCTGCGGGTGTTCAAGCATCGCGTAATGAACAGATTCTTCGCTGGTTGATATGTCCCCTCCGGTAAACATCAACGCGCCGTTTTCATAAAAGCTATATTGATTTTCTAATTTTGCTACAGTGATGTTTCCGTATATTGAGTCTGCATTTTCTATGAGTTTAAGAGGCCTTACCTGAAGAGATCTCGTGAATCCATCTATGTGTTTTGGCCAGTTGAACATGACCGTGGTTGAAAATATTACAAGATATACCAGCTGGACTATGTTCCTGTTGAATAATATCGACGCGATCAGATTCAGATTCCCGAGAATGAGCGCGTTTTGAAAAGGCGTATACGCTTTTATAAGGAGAAACGTATATATGAGGCCTCCGACAGAAGCCCCCAGCCCTTCCAATAGATAAATCTTTCCTACCTGCTTAGCCGGCAGGTTATTATCTTTTGCGGCAATCTTTGATATCAATATAAAACTAAGGCCCAATAATGCGCACACGGCGGATAGGGATACAAAAGACGCGCCCAGCATCTGCGCCAAGCCGATGATTTTCCCTGCAGGGATCTTTAAAATTGATTTTATAACGCGGATAAAGAATATATCCAAAGGTATAAGTATTGATAAGGCAAGTTGTATGTGCGACAGCAGTTTTTCTTTGGAAGAGATAAAGTCCGCTAGCCTCCCGAGGATCAAACTGCCGAACGAAACCCAAAAGAGCCACGATGCGAGGATGATCCCTAAAGAAAGCTCATTGCCGTAAAATGCGCTGACAAGCTCTCTTATAATGATTATCTGGCCTATCATTGAAGTAAGGCCTAGTATAAAAGCGCCGGCGTTTAATTTCAGGCTTAGTTTCATTATCATAAGTTTAACATATTTTTTCTATTGGCACAAGCGGGCGGATAATATATAATAAGCAAAAAGGAGCTTATATGTGCGGGATAGTCGGTTATGTCGGGAATAAGAACGCCCTGCCTATTTTAATAGAAGGCCTGAGAAGGCTTGAGTATAGAGGATATGATTCTGTGGGCATAGCTATTATCCCGAAAGATAAAATTGTTATTAAGAAATGCAAGGGCAAAATAAAAAACTTAGAGGAGCTGCTTGGCTCGAAAGATATTTCTGAAAGCCATATTGGCATCTCGCATAATAGATGGGCAACGCACGGCGCGCCCACGAATATAAACGCCCATCCTCACCAGGACTGTTCAGGCGATATAGCGGTAGTCCATAACGGCATCATAGAAAATTTCAGCGAGTTAAAGAAACAGCTTATAGAAGAAGGCCATAAATTTAAATCCCAGACAGACACAGAGGTCATAAGCCATCTTGTGGAAAAATATTACAATGGCTGCCTCAGAGAAGCTGTTCTAAAAACAATCAAAGATCTTAAAGGCTCTTTTGCCCTGGGAGTCATATCTAAAAAGGAACCTGACAGGATTGTTGCGGCAAGGAAGGAAAGCCCCCTGATAGTGGGCATCGGAGAGGGCGAGAATTTTATTGCCTCAGATGTGCCCGCTATATTGAAATATACAAAGAAAGTAATTTATCTTGAAGACGGAGAAATAGCTGTTTTGACGAAAGATAACGTTACGGTCTTTGACTCAGACGGCAGCCAAAGGCGCAAAAATGCAGATGTTATAAAGTGGACCCTCGATTCAGCGCAAAAGGGCGGTTTCCAGCATTTCATGCTGAAAGAAATTCACGAGCAGCCGAAGGTCCTAAAACAGATTATTTCTTCCAGGATAATAGGCGATTCCGAATTCAATCTGGAAGGCATAAATATCCCGGACATGGATATAAAAGGTATTTCCGACATCATTATAGTAGCGTGCGGCACTGCGTATCACGCCGGACTTGTCGGCAAATACGTGCTGGAAAAATTTACAAAGATACCGGTATCCATTGACTTATCGTCTGAATTCAGGTATAGGGACCCTATTGTAAATAAAAATACATTAGTCATTGCCATAAGCCAGTCAGGCGAAACAGCTGATACCCTGGCGGCTGTTAAAGAGGCGAAGCAAAAGGGAGCTAAGATTTTATCTGTATGCAACGTTGTCGGGTCAAGCCTTGCCAGGGTTTCTGACGGCGTTTTGTATACTTACGCCGGGCCTGAGATAGGGGTTGCGTCTACAAAAGCGTATACAGCTCAGTTGGCGGTCCTTTATACGCTGGCTTTTTATATTGCGGATAAAAAAGGATTATTAAAAAGCGATTTGAAAAAATCTTTATTGGAAGAATTTAAAAATGTGCCGGGTGTTATAGAGAATATTTTAGGCAAAAAGAACCGCATACAGAAGATTGCCGCTAAACACCTGAATTTTGGCTCATTTTTGTATCTAGGCAGGAACCTGAATTTCCCAACAGCGCTTGAAGGCGCGCTGAAACTAAAAGAAATCTCCTACATACCCGCTGAAGGCTACGCCGCGGGAGAAATGAAGCATGGGCCTATAGCTCTTATAGACGAATACAGGGCTGTAGTGTGCATCGCGCCCGAGTCGTTTGTGTATGAAAAAATGGTCTCGAACATAGAAGAGATCCGCGCCAGAAAAGGCAAGGTAATCGCTATCGCTACAGAAGGCGATAAAGGCATAGAGAATTTTACAAAAGAAATAATATACATCCCCAGGATAGACGAGGTCTTTTCCCCGATAGTCACGGTAGTCCCGTTACAGCTTCTCGCGTATTACATCGCGGTAAAACGCGGATGCGACGTCGACCAGCCAAGAAATCTAGCCAAAAGCGTTACAGTGGAATAAATTCAAAAATGTGTTATAATATAGCGCATATGACAGGAAAACTTTTTGTAGTTGCCACGCCGATAGGGAATCTTAAGGATATAACGTTTCGGGCTATTGAGACGCTGAAGGCAGTTGCTCTTATCGCGTGCGAGGATACCAGGCATACGAAAAAACTCCTTTCGCATTACGGAATAAATACTCCTACCACAAGCTATTTTGAATACAATAAGATCCAAAAAGGCGAACATTTATTGAAATTACTAAAAGAAGGCAGGGCAATTGCGCTCGTGTCAGATAGCGGGACTCCCGGCATAAGCGATCCGGGATTTAACATAGTAAGGCTCGCGATAGAAAACAATATTCTGATTATAGTCATCCCGGGGCCAAGCGCTATTATAGCGGGCATTGTTTTATCAGGCATGCCTACGGATAGTTTTGTATTTGAAGGATTCCTGGCGCAGAAACCGGGCAAGCGGCGCAAAGAATTAGAGGCTTTAAATCAGGAAAAAAGGACCATAGTGATCTATGAATCGCCTCACAGGATTTTAAAGACTCTAAAGGATGTGTTAGATGTCATGGGAGACAGGGATATCAGCGTTATGCGCGAACTTACCAAGGTCTTTGAAGAAACCCTCCGCCTGAAGGTTTCAGAAGCAATAGAGCATTTTACTTCAAATCAGCCGCGCGGCGAGTTTGTTATTGTTATAAAAGGAGAAAAATGGAAGGCATAAAAAGATTTCTTCTATTTTTTATAATTATTTTTTTAATAATGCCTTTATCCGCGCATGGAAAAGATAAAAATATCCCTGCGAAAGGCGTGTGGGTAACTTGTTTTTCAGACAAAGAAGTCCTATATTCCGAAAAGTCCGCATTTGAGCTTATTAAATTTTGCAGGAAAAAAGGCCTGAACGAAGTATACCTTCAGTTTTATAGAAGCGGCGAAGCTTATTACGATACTAAACTCGGCGGCAGGTCAAAATATGAGGCTATGCTTAAAGCATCCGGAGCTGATGCGATAGATTGCCTGCTGAAAGAGGCGAAGAGGTGCGGCGTAAAAGTATTTGCCTGGGTAAATGTCCTTTGCGCGGGGAAAAATAAAAACGCCGATATAATAAAAAAATTCGGGAATTCCGTATTGACGCGGGACCAGCATCAGAGGGTCTCAATGAGGACAGAGGACGTAAATGAATCCGATAAATATTATCTCAGGGACGATCAGCTTTTTCTTGAGCCCGGAGACCCGCGGGTAAGCGAATATATGGCGTCCGTAATAGATGAAATTATAACCAGATACCCTGATTTATCCGGGCTGCATCTTGATTACGTGCGTTATCCGTATCCCGTGCCTTTTCTTCCGCGTTCAAGCTTCAATAAATATGGCCTGACATACGGATACGGAGAGGAAAATGTAAAAAGATTTAAGGAAAAAACAGGCCTGGACTCTTTATCCATGCCGGACAATAATGAAAATTCTCTCATATGGGACGACTGGAAAAGAAGCCAGGTCACGAATCTCGTGGATAAGCTGGCGAAGGATATAAAAAATAAATACCCGGGGATGCTTATGTCCTGCGCAGTGCTTCCTTCGCCTGATACTGCTTTTTCCGCGTCGTTTCAGGATTGGCCCGGGTGGCTGGAAAACGGCACAGTTGATTATGTGGTGCTAATGAATTACACAAAGAATAATCAGCTTGCAAAAGAGATAACGCGCTCAGCCCTTGCTCAGAGAGGAAAGGGCAGGGTTTACATAGGTATAGGTAATTTTTTAATGGAAAATGACCCCCAGATCCTATCCGAGCAGGAGAAGATAATAGAGTCTCTGAATCCGGACGGCATAGCTTATTTCTCCTATGATTTTCTTTGACAAAAATGCGGCTGCGCTCTCTTAAAAACTGGTACAACTTAAATGAAAGAGTGTTTTCAACAAATATGAAGATATTTCTCGTTAACCCTCCTCTTACGAGACAGGAAGCAGCGGGGAAGATGAAGAGAATTGCTAGCCTTCTCCCTCCGCTAGGGATTGGGTATATCGCTGCGCTTCTGGAAAGAGAGGGTTTTGTTGTAAAGATAGTTGATTGCCCTCCGTTAAGCCTGACCCACGATGATTTGTGCAAGGATCTGGCGATAGAAAAGCCGCAGATCATCGGTTTTACGGCTACCACCATTTCTATTGATAGCGCCATAAAAGCCGCCCGGAATGCCAGGGCTGTCCTGCCGCATTCCTTGATTGTGATAGGTGGACCGCATGTTACGGCTTTACCTGAAGAGACAATGCGTAACGGTCCCTTTGATGTGGTAGTTTTAGGAGAAGGGGAGTATTCATTTCTAGAAATTGTGCAACGGGTTAGAAACGCATCAAAAGATTTTTCCGGCATTAGTGGATTAATGTATAGAAAAAATGGCGAGTTAATTTCTACCGGCAGGAGGGCTTACATAGATAATTTAGATTCTTTGCCTTTTCCCGCATTTCATTTATTTCCACCCCTATCCATATACCGTCCAATGCCAGGGAATGTCAGAAAAATGCCCTATGCTCAGATTATGACCTCCAGAGGCTGTCCTTATCAATGCACATTTTGTGACCGAAAAGTTTTTGGCCAGTTATTTCGTGCGCGTTCTCCAAAAAATGTAGTAGATGAAATAGAAATGTTGATGAGGCGGTTCGGTGTAAAAGAAGTAAAGTTTAACGATGATACCTTCAATGCGGACCCAAAGCGGGTTATAGATATTTGTGAAGAGATATCGAAGAGAAATATGAAAATCCCTTGGACGTGCCGTGTTCATGTAAAAAACCTTTCTTTTGATCTTTTGAAGATAATGAAACGCTCTGGCTGTTGGCAGATTGGATTCGGTATCGAAAGCGCAGAGGCTGCCATATTGGAAAGAGTTAAGAAATATATAACACCGGAGGAATGCAAAGACGCCGTGCTATGCGCAAAAGCATGCGGCATGGACGTTAAGGTATCATTTATGTTTGGCCTCCCGGGAGAAACAGAGAAGACTATCCAAAAAACAATTGATTTCGCCAAGACGCTCCCCGCAGATATCGTTAACTTTCATATTTTTATACCTTTTCCCGGCACAGAACTTTTTCACAAAATTAGCGCCGAAGGCCTGCTTTTGCATAGAAACTACCAGCATTATTGCCAATTAAATCTGCCAAAATATATGCGCTTGCCTTTTGTATCAAAGGGGTTGGGAGAAAATCAGATTCGCAAGTCTTCTTCGCGGGCGCACAGATCTTTTTATTTTAGGCCGAGTTACATCTTAAGCCAGCTGCGTCAGATCAGAAACTTCTCTGACGTATATAGGTGCTGGCAGGGTTTTTTAGCGATAGTCAGTTTATAAAGGATTTGTATGAGAGTAATAGCGCGAAGAAATATTGCTCATTATAGAGGGGAATTGAAAGACATTCTAATCTTAATTTTTCAACGGAGAATCAAGGAAGGGCCTTATATCAAACAATTTGAAGAACAGTTTAGTAAATATATTGGAACCAAGTATGCTATTGCGGTAGCATCGGGTAGATTGGGTTTGTTTCTGATACTCGATGCGTTATCGCTGAATAAGAATGATGAAGTTATGCTCCCTGCCTACACAGATGAAAGTGTTTCGGAAGTGATTCAGAGCTTAGGCTTGGCGCCAATTTTTATAGATATTGAGAGAGATACCCACAATATCGATGCTAACTTCATTGAAGGGAAAATCAACTCCAGGACCAAAGCGATCCTGGCTACCCATATTTTCGGCCGGCCTTGCAATTTGGCAAAAATAACGGAAATAGCAAAGAAGCACAGCCTGGTTGTTATTGAAGACTGTGCCCATGCGATCGGAGCAGAATATAATGGACGGCGGGTCGGTTCATTCGGCGCAGCTGCCTATTTCAGCTTTGGGATAACCAAGCCTTTTAATACGTTCGGAGGAGGCATGATCACAACCAATGACCCGGTGTTGTATGCCAAGATCGAAGAAAGATCAGCGCATTTTGATTATCCGGTTCCTGCCGCAATCTTGAAGAAGGCCCTTATTTCTTACGGCTTATTTTTGTTGACTTCACCTCCATTTTTCTTAATGATCGTTTTCCCCTGGCTCTTATTCTTGTCTTTTTTTGATAAGGATCTGATAAATATTTACAACAAGACTGTGAAACCTGTAGCCAAATCCGGGGCATCCGGGGTAAAATATACGAACATGCAGGCATTGATGGGGATCAGGCAGCTAAGCAATATCGATACGGAAAATGAAAGCCGCAGGCGCAATGCCGGCTTGCTGATGAGCCTTATCGAAGGCAAGATAGATACGCTTAAAGACAGAGAGGCTCTTCGGCCGACGTATTATTTTTTTGTGGTCTTAACCCGGGATGCATCAGGCCTGGCTAAAAAGCTATTGCGTAAAGGTATAGATACGGGTAAGCATATTATGCGCGATTGTTCGGCGATCGACGGCAAGGAGAGTGACTGCGTATCTGCCTCTGAAGCGGTCAGGGTAAGCTTGCAGATCCCGAATTATCCGAGACTCAAGGAAGCGGATATGAGGTATATAGCCGGGATTTTAACCCGGGAATGCACAAGCACACGGTGCAAACAGGCTCATTAGACTATGATTAAAAATAAATACTTTATTTTAACGGTTTTGTCTATAGTATTTGTTTTAGTGCGATTACCGGTCATCATTACTTCTATGGATAAGATATGTGATTTTAATGAATTGTATATCGGCACCATTGCTAAGGAATTGATTGAGGGATCTTCGCTGCCGCTCTTTGATTATCAGTTAACGCATATAAAGGGAGGGACATTGCTGGCGGGGATTTTTGTCATCCCTTTCTTTTGGCTATTTGGTCAGTCATATTTTGTTTTGAAGCTTGTTGCGCTCCTTGTTTCATTAATAATCCTTGCGGTGACCTACCTTTTTCTTTGGAGATTCTTCAATAAAAAGATTGCTATAATCACCGGAGCGCTTATGGCAATATCGGCGCCAATATACACTATATTCTCGTTAATGCTTTATGGGAAAGAGTATGAGTCCATTCTTTTTACTATGATAGCGTTATTTCTTTTCTATAGGATATTTTTCCAGGAAGCGTCAGCTCGCGATGCCTCTCATAAAGAACTCTACTTTGCGCTTTTTGGCCTGGTCAGCGGATTGGGCATGTATTTTGATTATATTTTTGCGGTAACCCTGATTTACTGTCTGGGATTCTGGTTTATTTTTGATAAGGCTTTTTTTGCGCGAAGAGGCTTCCGGTTCTTTCTCATATTCTTTTTCGTGGGTTTAAGCCCCTGGATTTATTATAATCTCACGCACAATTTTGCTGCTATCTGTATTGATGACAATTATCCCAACGTGCCACTAAGACACCTATTTCTTTTAAACTCTTTACCCGAAGCAGCGCGTAAGCTGAAGGACCTTTTGGTATACAGTCTGCCTGATAGTTTTTATTTCAAGGGCTTTAAATCTATTCCCGGGGACGCTATATCGTATATCTACTATATTATTTTCCTTATTTCTTTTTCTATTCTTTTTTGGTCGGACAGAAAGACCGTATGGAAATTACTCTGCGGTATTATCCCCTTGAAAAAAATACGACTCTTACCAAACTCTCTTTATCGCGAAGTTTTTATATTGCTATACCCCCTTGCATTTTCTTTGCTTTATAGTTTTTCCTATTACCTTATTAGTAAGAAATCCGAATATAATTTTTTCGGTTTCAACGAATATAGGTTTCTGATTATATTGTACCCCTTTGTTTTTATTATCCTTGCCATTTTCTTAAGTAGATTGTGGGATTGGAGTAAGAGGGGCAGAAGAATCGCTGCCTGCCTCTCTGTGTGTATATCGCTCTTTCTTGTGGCGAGCGGGTTAATCGCTGATTATGACCTTATGACGTTTCGCAACTTTGGCAGGCGTCTTGTGTATGAAGGCTATAATTATGATGTTTTAGGCATAGTCATCGGAGAAAGGTACGGGCACTCTATTTCAAAAGCGGTGAGCGCCGCTGGGAATATTCGCCAACCGCATAGAGCCTTTGTCTTTGGCGGCATCGGATGGAATATGGCCTGGAGGTTTTTCCGTGCGAAAGAATACCCGGATATCGATGCCTGCATAGCTCATATAAACAAAATCGACTCCGGATACCGCCCTTTTGTTTTTCGTGGTTTTGGGGCATTCCTGGGGCTGCAATTAAAGGATATCGCTGACGCCGCTTCTTATGTGAGCAGCATAGATAAACAATATAGACCGTATGTGTATGAGGGGATAGGCTGGTTTGAGGGATGGAGATTCAAGAACAGATTTTCTCTAGGTATTGAACAAATAGACAAGATAGACGCAGAATACAGGCCTGACTACTGCAGGGGCTTGGGAGAACTAGCTGGTTTGATCTTTGGGAGAAATATGAGCTGGTGCGCCGAGTTACTGAGAAACGCTGATCCGAAGTATCGCCCGTATGTTTTAGAAGGTTTAACAAACAAACTGTGATTAAGGTTATGTCCGCACTAAGGCTTAAAGAAAAATTCGCTTTGATAATTTCTGGTCTCGTTATCTGTGTGGTTTTGCTTGAGTTAGGATTGCGATTTGGGGGATGGGTATTTTTATCTTTCCAAGAACACAGAAATAAAGTTGTCTCTAAGGAAAAAGGTGCGTATCGCATCCTCTGCTTAGGTGAGTCTACTACCGCCCGGAGCATAGAATTAGACGAAGGAGAATCTTCGTATCCCAGCCAGCTTCAAGAAATCCTCAATCAAAGTGGCTTAGGAAAAAAATTTGTTGTAATCAATGCAGGAGTTCCTGGAATTACAACTACGGGGATTGTAAGACAATTATCAGATAATTTAAGTAAATATAGCCCGGATATAGTAATTACGATGATGGGGATAAATGACTCAAATATTCTTCCTTATGAGAACACATCTCTTCCTCGAATATTGTCTTTTTTGAAGGGATATAGAGTCTATAAACTTGTAAGCCTTTCGTGGCTGCATAGTGTCAATAAACTTAATGAACTACAAGAAGAAGATTGCTTTTCAATAGGCACGGCGCTGTCAACAAAGTTTAAGAAAGAAGAAGCGAGGCTGAAGCAGGCTATCGAGATGAACCCCAACGATAATGCGGCCTATCTTGAATTAGGCAGTTATTATCTGGATTCAGCAAGATTCCGGGAAGCAGAAGAAATGTTTAAAAAAGCTATCATGGCTGACGCCGGAGGTGATACAGCCTATTTTGAATTAGGAAAGTGTTATGCAGAGACAGCAAGATTTAAAGAAGCAGAAGAACTATTCCAAAAGGCTGCTGCAATAAACCCTCAAAACCATGAGGCTTATCTCGAATTAGGCCTGTATTATTTGAGCGAGGGACGATTTCAAGAGATAGAAGAGATGTTTAAAAAGGTTATCGAAAGAGCTCCCGGAGACGGCAAGGCTTATTCTCTATTAGGCCGGTATTATATGTATGTAGGGAGAAACCAAGAAGCAGAGGACCTACTTAAAATGGCTATTGAATTAAATCCAGAAAATTGCCATCCACTCCTTGCCCTGGGGTTGCATTACTCAGATACAGGAAGATTCCGGGAAGCAGAAGAAACATATGATAGATTGGACGCTATAAAGCCGAAAACCTATAAGGCATATGTTGAATTGGGGTATTGCTATCTCCAGGCAGCAAGATTCCATAAAGGAGAAGAACTGCTTCTAAAGGCTATTGCAATGGACCCTCAAAACTATGAACTCTATCACTATTTAGGGTACTCCTGTTACAATCCCGTAAGAAGATATCGAGAAGCAGAGAATATATTGAAAAGAGCCATCGCAATAAACCCCGAAAGTAGTGAAGCGTATTTAGGATTGGGTCAGTTTTATATCAACCAAGGAAAATACCCAGAAGCTAGAAAACTTATTAAAAAAGCCCTTAAGGCGAGTCCAAGAAGTCACAAAACGTACACGGCATTTGAGTCGTATGATGCGAGTCCGAGGAGCCTTAAAACATACACTACATTTGGAGCGTATTATTACAAAGCAGGAAGATTCCGGGAAGCAGAAAGAATATTTTACAAGACTCTCGAAATAAACCCAAGAAATTACGAAATATACCTTCAGCTTGGCAGTTGTTACAGGGCTGCAGGCGAATTGCGCAAGGCAGAAGAGATGTTTACAAAGGCAATAGAAATAAATCCGAGAGAGTCAAGGGCGTATTTTAGATTAGGATGTTCATATAAGATAGAGGCGCGATATCGAGAGGCGAAGCAGACGTGGCTTGAGGGTCTTGAAAAAAATCCGGGAAATTATTACATTCGCTCTCAATTGGCGCAGGATCCTGAAATCATTCCTTCTGTTACGCAATCTCAAGAGGCAGGCGAAAACTCTGAGGAAGCGTTACGATTGGAGACAAAAAGCTTTATAGGGCGCTCAGATAGATTGGTGACCTATAAAAAGCCTACAATTGATAACTACCGGAAGCTTAGGGAAACCTTACTGCAAAGAGGGATAAAGCTGATAGTAGTACAGTATCCCTGTCGCAGTATAAAGCCATTAAAGAATATTTTTGAAAATAAAGAAGGCGTGCAATCGATTATTGGCCGAAAACATAGCAGATGCAATAATTCAAGCTGGGCATTGAACAGATAGGCAATAAGGTTTAGCAAATAATTTACAATGAGCCCCGTTCAACAATCTAGAGATAAATATCGGCCCCTGATAATTTTATTGGCAATCTTTCTAGTCATCAGGACGCTGATCTTGTTTTCCTCTGTCAGTAGTGTTATCTTTAATCATGAATTGTGCGTTGGAACGCTAACTAAAGTATTAACGCAGAATCCACAGCTATCAATTTTCGCCTGTTTAGATAGCTTTCGATGGGGTGGAGTTGTTATCGGCATTCTCGCCGTTCCGTTCTTTTTGCTTTTCGGAGATGCCCTGGTCGTCTTACGCTCGGTAATAATGCTGCTTTCACTCGGCACGCTCGTCGTATTGTATCTATTCATCTATAAGTTCTTCAACAGAAGAACAGCAATCGTGGCGAGCTTACTGTTTATCCTTTCGCCTCCTAATTATACCCGGCTTTCCTATATTTCTACCGGTAGTTATTCCGAGCTTAATTTTCTCGCCCTTTTGGCTATATTTGTTTTTTATAAGATATTTTTTACTCAGAGGACCGATCAAAAAATATCTAAGGATCTCCATACCAATTATCTCTATGCGCTTTTTGGATTTTTGTGCGGGTTTGGGTTATTGTTTGATTACATTTTCCTGCTTACGCTAGTTTGTTGCTTATTATTTTGGTTTATTTTCGATATGCGATTCTTCCTAAAAAAATCTTTTTACATATTTTTGATATTTTTTCTTATTGGCTTTAGCCCCTGGTTCTATTATAACATCGCCTATAAGTGGAACGGCGTCTTCGTCATACACGGCCGATCGATATGGCAATTGTTTACCAATAACAGCCTTGGGAAGTCAATGACCCAGCTTAAGAATCTCCTGCTGTTTGATATTCCCGGCTACTTCGATTTTAAAAATTTTCTTTTTATCAAAGGCATCTACATCGCATATGCCTACTATTTTGTTTTTGTGGCATCCTTTTTATACCTTTCTTGGTTGCATCGAAGGACGCTTTCGAGACTTTTACTTGCTCTTGTTCCGCTTTCGCGATTCAGGATTTCTTCGAGCGATGTTCCGGGAGACAGTTTTTTGATTGTGTATTCTGCTTTTTTCTTCCTGGTCTACAGCTTATGCGGTTTTCCGATTTTCCCCGCTTCTCCTGTACGAGAAAATATTGTTTTTCCTTTCAAAGAGATCTTTCCTTTAACGCTCTTTATTTTTATAATCGTAGCCCGGTTCCTGGACATTCTTAAAATGAGTACCCGGAAATATGGGTCTTTTGTATTTTCTGTGTGTTTGTCAGTCATTATTGTAACAGGTTTGGCAGGGAATTTGAGTCTTATTGATCCTTCTAGTTTTACCGTAAGCCTTATCCCCAAGGGATATAATTACGTAAGGATGGGAAAGCAATTAAATTCGAGCTGCACCTTTAAAGATGATCTTGATAAATGTCTCGGCACCATAGAAGAGGTCGATAAACAAAATAGACGTTTTGTTTATGATGGGTATGAATGGGCGACTCATGCTGGTTTACCAGACGTTCAGGCGTACGCCGAAAGGGTCCTGAGGCGGATTGATAAGGGGTATTGGCCTTTTGCCTATGAACGGCTGGGCGAAAAATTAGAGAGGATTATTTGGTCTCAAGGAATGATAACGCGGAAATTAGAAGATAATCTACAAAGAGATTACCTTCCCTATGTCTATCGGGGAGTAGGCAGGGAATTAGTAAGAAAAGCAGGCGCTGTCGATCTTGAGAAATACCTTTTCTTGCGAAGCAGGATTGACGAAAAATATTGGCCCTATTTCCATGAAGGTATAGGCATCGAGCTCGATGAGGCGTTGATTAACAATACTAAAAAAGCCGTTCAGTTTTTAAACAGTGTTGATAGGGTTGACAGGGAATATATTTTTAAAGGGTTTGGAATGGGAAAGGAGTATACAGAGATCAGCTATGTTCAACTGTTCCTGTTTGGCTTTGGAGAGATTGGGGTTGATTTAGGAAGATGGAATGCTATAATGGGCAACATAAAAGAGGAGTTTAGGCCTGGTTCTTATCAAAGATTAGGCATAGAAGTAGGCTGGAGATTTATCCATGGCATGAAAAAGTACCGCAACTTTCTGGAGAAAACTGAAGAGCGATACAAACCCTCTCTCTATAAAGGGTTAGGAATAGGCATAGGGTGGAGGTTTGGGTATACCATGGATGGATGTAAGCGGATAGTGCAGCATCTTGATAAAAGATTCTGGCCCTATTTATACAAAGGATTAGGGCTAGGGGTTACGCGATGGTACGGCTATCAATTAGATGGGTGGCGGCAGGATATGAGTAAAGTTCCAGGTGATTACAAATCTTACTTTGAACAAGGAATTAACGAGGCTCTTGGTGAGAGGTATGAAGCTAAAAGATAAACTTTTTGTTATCAATTCGCTGCTCATGGCGCGTGTTTTTAAAAAAAAGACGCCGCTTATCGTAAGTTGGGCAATCACTACCCGATGCAATAAAAGCTGCGCATATTGTGACATACGGAATATTAAAGTCAAAGAGCTGGAAACCGGGCACGTCCTTTCACTGATTACGGAACTATCCCGGCTTGGAACAAAAATCATTCATTTTACTGGTGGCGAGCCGTTGCTCAGAGAAGATATCGGTATGATAATAGATTACTGCAGCGAAAGGGGAATTTTAACCTCAATTAATTCTAATGGTTCGCTCATGAAACAACGGATAAAAGAGCTTAAAAATTTAAATTTGGTTGGATTAAGCCTGGATGGTCCCGAAGATGTGCATGACAGCATCAGAGGCAAAGGGTCATATGGAGAGGTGATTGCAGCGCTTACTCTCGCAAAAAATAGAGGCATGAGCCTAAGAATTCATGCTGTTCTATCGAAACCGAATCTTCAGAGCATTGACTTTCTTCTAAAGAAGGCAGAGGAATTTGGCGCGCCCATCCTTTTTCAGCCGTCAACGGCCTTTCTGTTGGGCGGAAATCAGCAGAATCCGCTGTCTCCGGACGAAAAGGAATATAAGAAAGCCATCAACTATCTCATAGCTAAAAAAAGAAAAACCAAAGATCATATAGGACATTCAGTATCGGGGCTCAAGTTTTTATATGATTGGCCGCATCTGAAGAAAATTCGCTGTCTCGCGCGTTTTGTTTCTGCGCGGATTGAAAGCGATGGGCGCGTTGACATATGTTTCAGAAATCAATTTAAATCAAACCTTAGAGATGCCGATTACGCAACTTTCCGGGAACAATTTCACCGTCTTCCGTTTCTCACGTGTGACCAGTGTTGCTGTTCTTCTTCGGTTGAGCTCAATTGCGCGTTATCTTTGAACGTGGATGCGGTGTTCAATACATGGGATCTTTCCAGGAAGCTCTTCAAGAGCGGAGGCGGTGCGCCTCAGAGATAGGCCTTTCCATCGAAGGCAAATAGTTTGGTCCTTATAATGCGAATAATCGATCCTATAATGAAATTGTTGAGATTTTTAAAATGGAAATTAATGCAGTATATTATTAGAATACCAGCGCTTCGATATCTGGGATTCGAATGTGACGCCTTTTTAAGAAAATATTGGTCGAAACTGTTCTATAACCTGACCAATGCTTACTTCGACAAGCGCACATATGATGTTTTGCTTATTTATCCAAAGTCTGACGTAGACAAGAGCATTCTTCCTCCTTACTCGTTACTTTCGGTTGCCGGTCCTTTAATTAAACAGGGCTACAGGGTTAAAATTATAGATCAGCGAATCGATCCCAAGTGTGCCAATCATATTGCGCGTATTCTAAAAAGAGGAATCATTTGTGTCGGGGTTACCTTTTATACGGGCAGCCAAATAAAATATGCCTGCCAGTTGATCGATTATATCAAAGAACATTATCCCTCTGTGAAAATAATCGCGGGTGGTTTTCACGCTTCACTATTGCCCTATCAGACAGTGCAATATAATAATATAGACATTGTAGTGATTGGCGAGGGAGAAAGAACATTTCTCGATTTAGTTGCCGCAATAGAAAAAAATACCGATTTAAATGATATTCACGGAATAATCTTTAAGGAAGATAATAAAATTATCCGGACGAGAAAGCGGGAGTCTATTAATTTAAATGATTACTACGCAATTAATCACTCTGCTATAATAAAATATAATCTCATTTATCCGATAAATACTCTTTTTACAACCAGGGGTTGTAACGGAAATTGTTCATTTTGTGCGGTTCCTGTGTTATATCCAGAACGTCGAACTGTTAGGCCGGAGTTGGTTATCGAAAAGATAAAAGAAATATTAAAAACCGGCATCCAGAAAATTTATTTCTTGGACGATAATTTTTTTGCCGATTTCAAAAGAGTCGAAGAAATCTTAAATCTTATTATAGAGAAAAAATTGGATTTTAGCTGGTGGGCAGAAAGTAGAATCGATCAGGTGTTAAAGTGGGAAGATGAATTTCTGATTAAACTAAAAAAGTGCGGCCTTAGCAGATTGTATCTTGGGGCAGAATCAGGTTCGGACAGGGTATTAAAGATGATTAATAAAAACATCACTGTCGATATGATAATAAATGCTAATCTGCGGCTGAAGAAATCCGGCATAATTGCTGAATTTACCTTTATGGCAGGCTTTCCCACGGAAAGCCCATCGGAGATGAAACAAACTCAAGACTTGATCGTGAAGATTAAAAAAGACAACCCTCGCTCCTTAATATGGAGACTCAATAAGTATACACCATATCCCGGGACGAGACTATTCGATCTTTGCCTCAATGACGGGTTTAGTCCTCCTGAAAGTTTAAAAGAATGGTCGGACATTCACTTTTATAGATCAGCCTATGACTCTGAATATGAGAAAGAACTCTACTGATAACCGCTAAGATGTCAAAAATCTACCTTATTTCCAGTAATACGAAGTGTAAAAACAACTCAGTCTTGAGCGCTCAGCTCCTTAGTTATTTTTCAAAAAATGGCCATGTGTTCACCAGAAATATTCAGGATGCAGATACGATCGTCATTAATACCTGCGGTTTTATTGACGCACTAAAAAAACTTAGCATCTCGCTCATCGAAGATATGCTTAATAGATGTTCCCCCAATACAACAGTGATTTCGATCGGCTGCCTGGTACGGATAGATAGGCAGATGTTGGAGAAGAAATTCATGGGCCTGCATATCATAGAACATTTAGAACAGCTGGATGCTCTTATTGATGCCAAGGTGCCCATTCGTGAAATTTCACATTTTCACTACGAACGACTTTTGCTTGATCAAATTAACCAAAGGAAGTTTTATATTCCGGATTTTCTGTTGATATCGTTTTGCCGGTTTTCCAAGGCATTTAAAAAATTCCCATTTTTACAGATACTTGAAGAAGAATTCGATGATAATAAAATATTTATTCAAATAGGCTCCGGTTGCCTGAATCGATGCAGCTATTGCGTAATAAAAAAAGCGAGAGGAAAGGCCATATCTCGGCCAATCCGGGATATTCTGGATGAAATAAAAAAAATTTACCGCCGAGGCATTTCTTTAAATCTTGTCGCAGACGATTGCGGCAGCTACGGGCTGGAAAGAGGGGACGATCTGATTAATCTTCTTTATGCGATTAATCAAGAATATCCCGGGATACCGCTTGAATTAAGTTATCTGCACCCCCGTTGGCTTAAGCTCAATGAAGACAGGTATCTTGAAGCATTTAGAAAGCTTACTATTAAAAATGTAAACGTGTCTTTACAGTCGGGTTCAGATCGGGTCCTTGCCTCTATGGATAGAGGGTATAGCGTAAATGAAACAGTGCGTATCCTCGCGGAGATCAAAAAAGCTTCACCTACAACCCTGATCTGGGGGTATTTCATGGTTGGTTATCCCCTTGAAGATTGGAAGGATTTTTATCTTACCCTCCAAGCTACGCGTTATTATGATTTATTCCATATTTTCTGGTATAGCCCGGTAAACAATCACCATGATGGCCGAACAAGATGCGTGGGTTACGCAATATTACTAAAAAAGGCAGTGCTCAAAATCGTTCTTTATTATCGGCTTTTATGCAGATTAATATCTTAGTTAGAAAATGGGTGTTGGCTAAAATGAATATGTCCAGGGCAATCCGGATTGTCAATAGCAGGTATGCGTATTTGGTAGGCTTAACCCTGCTGTATTTATTGGTTAGGCTGCTGGTTTTGTTTTGCGCAATAGACCTGGTGAGTCTGGATGAAGAATTATACCGCGGTAACATATCCAAGGAATTGATTTCGGGTCAAGCCTTTCCCTTCTTTGATTACCAAAGGAGTGAATATGAAGGCGGTTCATTGGTAAGCGGCATCTTGGCGGTGCCGTTTTTTTTGCTTTTTGGAGATAAGTTGATATCTCTCAAATTTGTGGGGCTATTGACAGGAACAGGCTTATTCATTTTGTGGTATTTATTTTTAGATAGGTTTTTCAATAGGAGGGTAGCAGTTTGGACAAGTTTACTTTTGATTTTCCCGCAGCCTGGCTGGATAAAGGCCAGCGTTTCCAATTACGGCGCGCTTTACGAGGTCAATTTCTTCACCATGATGGCGGTATTAATCTTTTACCAGATTTTTTTTGTAAGAAAAAAGAAAGTCCTGTTCGGGCTCTTAGGAGTAGTTTGCGGTTTTGGCATGTTCTTTCATTACAGTTTTTTACCGACATTATTGACTATTATTTTATTCTGGTATATTTTCGATAAGAAGTTTTTTCTCAAAAGCGAATTCTTTATCTTTGCCGCCGCCTTTTTAACCGGCCTTGCTCCCTGGATCTGGTATAATCTCACCCATAATTTTCAAGGATTAATCGTATGCGATCACCTCCTTTCTCACTGGTTCGCAGGTAATAACCCTGTTAATTTCTTTTTAAGGCTTAAGAATTTTTTTACCATTGATATGCCAGGAATTTTTACTTTTTCCGATCCTATTTTGGAGTTTGAGCCTCAGGCATTGCTCGGCCACTGGTTTTTGTCCCGTATTTATTACTTTGTATTTGTGATTTCTTTCTGCGCCCTATCGTGGCTCAACCGCAGGTCTTTGCTAAAGATCATACGAGGCATTATTCCTTTGCCGCGTTTCTCCGTATTGCCTCAAGAGATATCCAAAGAGGTATTCTTGCTTGTGTTTTTTGCAGTGTTCGTTTTTACCCTCAGCCTTTCCGGTATACAATTTAATATGAGTTATTATGAAAGCAGCGTGTTCCGTTACAGGCATGTCGCGCCTGTCGGTCTTTTTATTCCTGCTATGATAGTCATATTCCTGTACGGAAAACGCACGCAATTCAGGAGTTTTTTCGCGCCGTATTTAAATTTCTGTATTATGGCGTTTTTGCTGGGGCTGGGGTTAGTCTCTAATTTTAATTTCATTTCTAAAGATCCCTTGCATAAGGCTGCCTTATCAGGGATCTACCGGGGTTACAACTATTATGATCTAGGCAGAGTGATCGCCTGGAGGTTTGACGGTTCCTCCAGATGGGTCGATTCCATAAAAGGGATTAAGGACGGAGAGGCCAGGCGGTATTGTTATTCCGGTATGGGTTGGGGATACGCTGAAGATAAATTTGATAATGATTATCGCTTATATCTTAGTACCTGGATACATAAGATCGAGAGGAATTACTGGCCTTATGCATACGAGTGGATGGGGGAGGCATTAGAGAGGGAACTCAGGTACGATAAAGCAACCGGTGCCGAATTAAAGAACTATCTTGACCCCAAACTGGCTTCTTATTTTTATAGCGGCGTGGGCCGCCAGGCCGCCCGTGAGGTGCACGACAATCCGAAGCATGCGCTCATGGATTTTCGGAAAAAGATTGATGAGGAATATGAGCCATTTTTTTATAGCGGGATGGGGATTGAGCTATTTGACGTTTTAGTTGACCAACCGGAAAAATTCTTTCGTTTCATGAATGCGGTGGATAAAAGATTTGAACCCGTGATATATGCAGGATTGGCTCAGGGAAAAGAATATTATCGGTGCATTTATGATGATTTTGGGTTCGGTATTGGGAAGGTTGGTTATAATATCGGCACATGGAAAATGATTATGAGTAAGATAGAAGAAAAATATAAGCCTCTATGTTACCAGCGCCTTGGTATCGAAGTAGGGTGGAGATTTATCCATGATGTAACAAAATACGTTTTATTTTTAAGGGCGGTTGACCAGGAGTATCGTCCGTATCTCTACAGAGGTTTAGGGACCGGTATTGGGTGGAGGTTTGCCTACAACATTGAGGGATGCACAAAGCTTATAAGGTATACGGATCAAATATTTTGGCCTTATATATATGAGGGGTTAGGAGTAGGAGTGATGAGAAGATATAATTATGAGACAGAGGGATGGGTTCATGAGGCAGGGAAAATTCCTTTGGATTATAGGTCTTATTTTTATAGAGGGACGAGGGACGCAAGATGAGGCTGGCATTTGTTTATCCTCCACAAGAGATATGCCCCATAGCTTTTACAAAAAAAATCTATAAACATTACAGCAACGTTGGCGCCATATTACCTCCTCTAGGAATCGCTTATCTAGCGGCTATTCTAGAAAAAAAGCATATGGTAAAAGTAGTAGAGGGAAATGCCCTTCGTTTAAATGTCAATGAAGTTATTGCTGAGTTAAGAATTTTCCGGCCGGATATACTTCTATTTAGTATGCTAACGGCTAATTTTCAGAGCGATCTACGCTGGATAAAAGAGCTAAAAAAGCATATAAATGCGCCTATTATAGTTGGAGGGCCTCAAGCTACTCTCTACCCAGCTGAGATTTTAACTTATCATTGTATTGATTTTTGTGTAATAGGAGAAGGATGGGAGACTTTGCCTGAACTTATAGATTGCATAGAGACAAAAGGCTATTTTGAAGGTGTTAAAGGAATCGCGTATAGAAAGAATGGCGAGGTAATAGTAACTGGAATACGGCAGAGCAAAGTTACGATAAATAATGTTCCATTTCCATCAAGGCATTTATTGCCAAATGAAAAATATAGCACAATTCTTTCTAAAAAAAGACCGATCACAACTATGATGTCCAGTGAAGGATGTCCTTTCAATTGTATTTATTGCAGCGCTAATCCTGACGTTGTTTTCAGAGATCCTCTTAAGGTTGTTGACGAAATGGAGCAATGTACTACCAAATACGGAATAAGAGAAATTTTGTTTTATGATGAGATTTTTTCATTAGACAAAAAAAGGGCAATGGTAATTTGTGAAGAGATTCTAAGAAGAAAACTCGATATTAGCTGGTCGATAAGGACTCGACCTGATTGTGTCAATGAGAGCCTTATAAAGTTATTTGCTAAGGCCGGTTGTATAAGGATTAATTATGGTTTTGAATCGGGAGATCCTCAGATATTGAAAATATTAAAAAGGGATATTCCTATAGCGATAATGAGAGATGCTGTTAGGTGGACACGAAAAGAAAATATAGATGCGTTCGGTTTTTTTATGATAGGATCGCCTGGTGAAAGCAAGGAAAGCATTAAGAAAACAATAAAATTGGCGAAAGAACTCGATCTTGATTACGTACAGTTTACCAAGGTTACTCCTTCACCTCATACTGAGTTGTATCGCATGGTGCAAGAGAAGATTGGAGGCGATTTTTTGCGAGATTACACGTTAGGCAAAGAAGATTTAGAAAATCTCAAATCGGTTAACTTAAGCATTTCTTCGGACGAACTTATTTATTGGCTAAAAAATGCTTATCAAAGTTTTTACTTTAGACCAAGATATATCGTAAGGACGCTAATGAAGGTGAAGTCGTTTAAAGAGTTGAAGGGCATTATTGGTTCCGCGTGCGCGCTTATATAATTTTAGGCAGGGATAAATGAAAATCGCAATTGTCGGCGCAGGATTAGTTGGCTGTACTATCGCGCGGCTCCTTAAGGATCGGGGACATGATGTCGTTATCTTTGAGAAGGAGAAAAGGATAGGCGGTCTTTGCGCTACCGACGTCCATAGAGGGAGATTTTATCAATTGTTTGGGCCGCATAATTTTCATACCGACAATGAGTCGGTTATCGAGTTCCTCTGTAGATTTAGTAAGTTCAATGAATATACTCACTATGTAGGGACCTTTGTCGATGGCAGGGTTTTACCGTATCCTATTAGCTATGAGACGATAGAGATGTTGCAGGAAAGAGATCAAATATTAAAAGAGCTTAGACGTCTTCCGAAGAAGATTAATATGGCGAATTTTGAAACCTGTGTCGTTTCTATGATTGGAAAGGAATTATATAAAAAGTTCATTAAAAACTATACAATGAAATTCTGGGGAATACTGCCGGCAAATATGGAAGCAGAATGGGCGCCGAAAAGGATAGAGATAAGGCGCGATAATAGCTTAGGATATTTTAAGCATGAATGGCAGGGAGTACCTCACTGTGGTTATTCGCATATGCTTGAAAAGATGACAGAAGGCATACCAATTCATTATAATGTCGAAATAAAAGACTATAGAGATTTGAAGTATGATTTGGTGATAGCTACTATTCCCATAGATGAGTTGTTTAGTTTTTGCTATGGGCGTCTAGCCTATAGAGGACTTCGCTTTGAGATAAACTTTGAAGAAGCTGAATGGGAAGATGTCAAATACGGCTGCATCAATTTTCCTGATAGCGACGTTGCCTACACCAGAAAATGCAACTATAGCCTTTGTTATCCAAATGGCCCAGTTACTTCTTGCATCGTTGGCTATGATTTTCCGGGTAACAATAGCAGCATGTATCCCGTCTATACCTCTGAAAACAAAAAACTTTTCAATAAATATCTTGCGTGCCTCGTACGGATAAAAAATCTCCTCAGTATAGGGAGATTGGGGCTCTTCCGCTATTATGATATGGACGAAGCAACGGAATGGTGCCTTGATAATATCAATGCGGTTGAGAATTATCCGGCGCTAAACCTCGAAGAGAGAATGGAATTACTAACTAAAGTCAGGTAAACCAAAAGACTATGATGGCTGTCTCAGTGACTATTCCAGTGTTTAATGAGGAAGCAATAATCGAGAAGGTGGTGAATGACTGCTATAGCGAGATTATCGAAAAAATACCCGACTCTGAGCTTATTGTCGTCAATGACGGATCTACCGACGGTACATTCAAGATTCTTAAGCGCCTCAAGCAGAAGTTCGGACAATTGAAGGTAATTCATTTAGAGAAGAATAGCGGACACGGTAAGGCGCTCCGTGCGGCGTTTGATCAGGCGTGCAAGCCTCTTGTATTTCATATTGACGGCGACAACCAATTCAGCATAAAAGATTTTTGGCAGTTATATAGGCATATAGAAGGGAGTGATATAGCGGCAGGCTATCGCAGCCCTCGGCATGATCGCCTGCATCGTAAGATCCTTTCATTGATTCTTCGATGGATAAACGTAATTCTTTTCGGCGTATCTTTAAGAGACGTGAATGCTCCGTTTAAGCTTATCAAGGCCAGCGTATTAAACGATATCATGAGCGATATGCCCCAGAATTTTTCTGCAACGCCGATCATTATATATATTATAGCCAAGTTGAAAGGATATCGAATAGTTGAGGTGCCCGTTGTTCATTTTGAACGGAAGACGGGAAAAACCAGCATGATTGGTTTTTATTTATTGAGGCTCTGCAGCGTTTATCTGATGGACCTCGTAAAACTTAAATACCGAATAGTAAGCGGGCGATTGAAAAAGCCATGAAGATAACTTTCGTCATACCCAATGCACGTGAGGTCATACGCAGTATTCCGCTAGGTCCTCTTTGCGTCGCTTCTTATCTAAGAAGAGAAGGATATCACGATATAAGCATTATTGACGCTAGGCACAAACACCTGGGCCATGCGGGTATTTCCCGGAGCATAAAAGACCTTTCCCCTGATGTGGTCGGTATTTCTGGTTTGAGTATGGAGTCTTCAGAGATTCATAGCCTTGCGGGGTTAGCCAAGGCGGTTGATAGGAACTGCAAAGTAATCGTAGGCGGCCCATACGCTACCTCCAGCCCCGAACGCATCCTGAAAGATTCGAATGTGGACTTCGTGATCATCGGTGAGGGGGAAAGGACAACCGCCAGGCTTATCAACGCTTTACAAGAGGGAAAAGATTTCTCGGAAATTGATGGCCTGGCCTTTAAAAACAACGGGACCTGTGTAGTCAACCCTGTGCAGTCGGCGATCGAAGACCTTGACGCCATTCCTTTCCCTGCCTGGGATCTTATCGATATGGAAGGATATTTTAAGGATATTCATAATCATTCGAATAATCCCATTCCTACATCCAATAGGATCGCGCCTTTATTTACCTCCCGGGGGTGTCCGTACCGATGCACCTACTGCCATAATATCTTCGGCAAAAAGATCAGGTTCAGGAGTGTCGGGAATGTCATGGAAGAGATCGAGGCCTTGGTTAAGCGCTATAGGGTCCAGGAGATAGAGATCATTGATGACTGCTTTAATTTCGACCTTCCCAGGGCAAAAGAGATTTGCGATGAGATCATCAGGCGCGGCATCAAAATAACCCTTTCTTTTCCCAACGCCCTTCGGGTCGATAGGATGGATGAAGAGCTTATCATAAAGTTAAAGCAGGCGGGTACGTATATAATATTTTACGCTATAGAGTCCGCATCGCCCACAATACAGCAGAGAATCAAGAAAAACCTCGATTTAGAGAAGGCCAAGAAAATCATCAACTACACGGCTGACCATGGCATAGTTACCTGCGGTTATTTCATGCTGGGATTTCCCGGGGAGACAAAGGAAGAGATGCTTCAGACGGTCAGATTCGCTAAAGATATGCCTTTTCATATAATAAATATGTTTTATGTAACTCCTCCGCCGAATACAGAGATGTTCAATGATCTTTTCGGAAAGAATGGCGACCTAAGAAATATCAAGATTAATTGTTATCAGCGGTTAACCTATAATGCTTCGGCGGTTACGGATCATGAGCTGCAAAATATTTGGTCGATGGCGCACAGAGAATTTTATTTTCGACCCGGACAAATGTGGCGGATATGGAAGGCGATTCCGGACAAGAGGATACTTTTAAGGAATGGGCTTGTTGTCCTAAGCCGTATCCTGATAGGTAAATAATCAATCAACTTTATCTTAATATGAAAATAGCTTTCATCATAGCGAATTCACCTGAGGTCAAACACCTTATTCCGCTCGGTCCCCTCTACCTCGCCTCATATCTCAGAAGCCAGGGATATCACGATATAACCATTATTGACGCCCGGCATGAGCGTCTCAGCGATAAGGCCGTTTCCCGGCGCATAAAAGCTCTTTCCCCCGATGTGGTCGGCATTTCCGGCATGAGCATGGAGTCTGCCCATGTCCATAGGCTTGCCAGGTTAGCCAAGGAGATTGACGCTAACTGCAAAGTAATCGTAGGCGGCCCGTACGCTACCTCCAGCCCCGAACACATCATGAAAGACCAGAACGTAGATTTCGTGGTCATCGGGGAGGGGGAAAGGACAGCCGCCAGGCTTATCAACGCTTTACAAGAAGGAAAAGATTTCTCGGAAATCGATGGCATGGCCTTTAAAAACAACGGGACCTGTGTAGTCAACCCTGTGCAGTCGGCGATCGAAGACCTTGACGTCATTCCTTTTCCTGCATGGGATATTATCAACATGGAGGGATATTTTAAGGACATTCGCAACCATTCACAGAACCCCATTCCCACCTCTAACAGGATCGCGTCTTTATTTACCTCCCGGGGTTGTCCCTACCAATGCACCTACTGCCATAATATCTTTGGCAAAAAGATCAGGTTCAGGAGTGTTGAGAATGTCATTGAAGAGATTGAGGCCTTGATCAAAAACTATGGGGTTCAGGAGATAGAGGTTATCGATGACTGCTTTAATTTCGACCTTCCTCGGGCCAAGCGCATCTGCGATGAGATAATCCGCCGCGGCATCAAGATAGCCCTTTCTTTTCCCAACGGCCTTCGCGTCGACAGGATGGATGAAGAGCTTATCGTAAAGCTAAAGCAGGCGGGGGCACGCGTGATCTTTTATGCCATTGAGTCAGCCTCGCCACGGATCCAGAAGATTGTCAAGAAGAACCTTGATCTTGATAAGGCCAGACACATCATCGCTCAAACCATCAAACAGGGCATAGTTACCTGCGGCTATTTTATGCTGGGATTCCCCGGTGAAACAAAGGAAGAGGTGCTCCAGACTCTTAGATTTGCAAAAGATGCAGGATTTCACATAGCAGACTTTTTTTATCTTATTCCACAGCCGAAGACGGAGATATTTAATGAGCTTGACAGAGAGAATGTTAAATTAAAGAAATTCAGTGCCCACGATTATCATAAGTTTTCCACGAATGCCTCATCGCTTTCCGACCGGGAATTAAAAAGGATGCATGCGAAGTTATTCAGGGAATTTTACCTCCGGCCGCGCCAGATGTGGCGAATATGGAAAATACTGCCGAATAAAATTAGAAGTTTGCAAGAGGCCTTCATGGTTTTATTGTATTCAGTTGCCGATTAATAGGGGAACATGAAAACTTTGATTAATACTATACGGAGCCATTTTAAAGATTCTGTTGCCATTGCGCTCATCACAATATCGGCGATTTTGTTTTATTTGCCGCTTTTTAGAGATATAAGTCATGGCATTCCCCGAGTTGATTGGTGCGGGATATATCCTTATATCGACTTTTTTAGAATATCCATTATCAAATATCATCAGTTTCCTTTAAGGATCCCTCATTTTGAAGGAGGCTATCCCTTTATAGGTTTTCCCTATGACATATCCTTAAGCCCCTTAATGCTGATCGTCCTGGCGTTTGGAGCCATAGAAGGGACTAAGATTACCATCTTTTTAATCGTTTTATGCGGGGCCTTGAGCTTATTCTATTTAACCCGCTACCAGCTTCGCTATAATCTGGCGGGCTCCCTTTTTTCCACGCTAGCTTTTCTTTTCTGCAGCTGGGGTCCCTGCCAATACATGCAGTCGAACTATGAAAAGCTATACTTTTATTTTCTGCCTCTGCTGATCGTGTTTTTTATTAAATCTATACGAGATAAGAAGTTTATATTTTTTACTTCTGTGGTGATGAGTATCATAGCCGTATCTACCGGCAGCATTCTTATACCCATCGTCATTTTCTTATTCCTCTTTGCCTGCCTTCACGCTGTCTACCGTGAAAAATCCCGCAGGATTAAAGTTAATACCAGGTTTCCGGTAGTGTTTGCGCTTATCATGCTGATTACGCTGCTTATTTCTATGGTTAAAATCCTGCCTATGCATCAGTTACTTGCGCGCAAAGATATCCCATTTATTCATTTTCCCTACGAAAACGACTATTCTAAGATAGCGAAAACAATTGTGGCAACTGGAAGAGACGTCAATCCGAAGAAGTTGCATGGCTGGCTATTTAGGACCGATTCTTTTCGATTTATCAAATCTTGTCATTTTCCATTCGAATACGGTTATTCAAGGGATATTAATTCAAAAAAACCGTATAACCGGTCATTCAAAACTGGTTCCTTTACCGTTACCCCAGACCAGGATGATTATACACAGATGTATTTTGGCTATATACCCGTCATACTGGCCGCACTTGGCTGCTTTTTTTATTGGAAAAAGATCTGGCGTTATATAATTCTTTCGATCATTTCTATTATTATCTCCTTTGGGCCGCATAGCCCGGTTGATATATTTAAGTGGATATGGCATCTTCACCCGTATGTCCACAGCATTTGGCGGATGGATGAATATTTCACATTCCAGATTTTTTTTCTAATTTCTGTCATTTCGGGGCGCTTTTTCTCTGTATTGGATCTCCGGGAAAGGAGGAAGTTTCTTTGGCTTTTGATTCCGGTTGCAATATTCAGCCTGAACAATATGTTCTGGCTGAACCAGCGTTTTTTAGAAAACCGGATACATCTCAAGGATAGGTCTGAGTTTTCGTTTCAGAAAGAGTTTTTTCATGTCAAGATTAAAGATTACATCGGGTTTCCGGAACCCTACCAAATTGACCAGTATTACTATGCGCAGAGTAATATCGGCCTCATTGATTGGCTCTTCGGCAATCTGGCGATTAAGACAAACGTTACGCCTAAATATATGGTTAGAGAGAGAGATTCGCGATTTCTGCCTTCCGAGCTCGATAAATTAGAAGCTAATCCTGCTTATCGGGGAGAGGTATTTTTCCAGAATGAAGAGAACCAGGCGCAGCTTCAATATTTCAGCCCAAATAAGATCCGGGTCAGTGTGCATCTACAACGTGCCGATACGCTCATTATTAATCAGAATTATCATCAGAGCTGGAGAACGAATGTCGGAAAGCTGCCTAAACGCGGTGACGGTGGTCGGTTGGCGGTAGTCCTAGATGACCCTGGGGATTACATGATTCAATTGACATATGTTCCTGTGGAATTTTATCGCGGCCTTGCGATAAGCATAATATCATTACTTTTAGCCTACTATTTTACGGTGTACAAAACACGGAACGATGCAACACGCAGAGATCGCAAGGCAGTATGAAAACAAGACCTATATGCAGAGCCAAAAACATAAAATTTCAGTAATAGTTATTACCTATAACCAGAAGGATACTATTGCAACGTGTCTTGAGTCGATCCTAAAACTAGACAATGATAATTATGAAGCGATTGTGATCGATGACTGTTCGCAAGACGGGACAGCCGAGATTGCAGAGAGGTTTCCCTGTCAGTTGATTAAGCTAGGTAAGCATAGAGGGGCTGCTTTTGCCAGAAATCGCGGTGCTGAGCAGGCCTCCGGAGACATACTATTCTTTCTGGACTCAGATGTAATAGTGGCAGATAATGCGTTGTCAGAGATACTAAAGATGCTCCAGGATCATCCTGCCGCGCAAGCGGTCCAGGGCAGGTATTTCCAAGAGAGCATGCCCAAGAATATCATTACCCAGTACAAGGATTATTTTAATAATTATAAAAACCGATGGGATGAAAGTGACTGCGTAAATATAATAGCAACCTATTGTTTTGCGATAAGAAGGCAGGCTTTTTTTGAGGTCGGTGGATTTGACGCTAAAATTCCGGGAGCGACAGTTGAAGATAACGATTTGGGATATAGGCTTTTTGAGTCAGGGAATTTGGTAGTGCTAAACAGGAATTTGACCGCAATGCACCTGAAAAGATATTCCTTAAAATCCCTATTAAAGCGCGCCTATATCGTGAGTTTCAATATGGTTAAATTCTTCTTAAGAATCAGATTTACAAAATTCCGCCCAAGGAACCCCGGGCGGGCTCCATTTATTCCCGTAAGTTCGGGGCAAAAGGCCAATCCATCTCTTGTTATAAGTTTTGTCCTGTCGTTTGTTATTTTTAGCTTCGGTATTTATACTTTTTTGAATTTTAAGATGCATTATCTAGCCTTATTTTTATCACTCATGCTTGTATTCATATTAATAAATTTAAAATACCTGTTGTCACTGTCGAAGATTAAAGGTTGGCCGTTTTGTTCCGCATGGATAGGCATTTTTTATCTAGACATGTTATTCGCCTTTTTCGGGCTGCTTCACGGGGGGATCGATTTTTTCATCTTTCAGAAAAAATATTGATAATTCACAATGAGATTTCGCGAAAAAATTAGATGGGCTGGTAAAATTTTATTTCCTATATGCGCATGGCGTATGCCCGAACAAGTTATATTTTTTATAACCGATAAGTGTAATTTAGCATGCGCGCATTGTTTTTATTGGGCCAATCTCAACAAAGAAACTAATGAAGCTACTCTGGAAGAAATAGACAGGTTTTCAAAGTCATTAGGGCGCTTTAGTTTCTTGACGCTGACCGGAGGAGAGCCTTTTTTGAGGGACGACATCCCGGAGATAATAAAAATTTTCAATAAGAACAACTCTGTCTCAAACGTAAGTATCCCCACAAATGGATTTTTTACAGAACGGATATTGAGGACTACCGAGAACATATTAAGAAATATCAGGAACGTCGATCTCGCCGTAAAAATATCGCTCGACGGCCTGGAAGAAAAACATGATGCGATAAGAGGCGCGCGAGGGGCGTTCTTAAAAGCTGTTGATACCTACCATGGGCTGGTGAAATTAAAAAAGACAAATCCCTATTTCAAAGTTGGAATAATCATTACCTATTCCGCTCTTAACCAAGAAGATTTACCTGAAACGCTGGATTACATAGAAGAAAAACTTAACCCCGATATGATTAGCCTAAGCTTCGCAAGAGGCAACGTCAGAGACCCAAAAATTAAAGAAGTAGATGCAGTGAATTATCTTAAATTATATAGAAGAGTCCTCTCTTTTTTATTGGCTAAAAAAAATAAACAGACGAATCTATATTATAGATTTTACTCCGCCTACAAATCCAAGATCTCAGAAATGATTGCGCAAATCACAAATCAAAACCGGTATCTATTTCCCTGCTACGCAGGAAGATTGTTGTGCATAATCGATAGTTCATTAAACGTTTACCCTTGTGAAATAATGGGGCGAGGCTTTGGCAGCATAAGGGCCTACGGCTATGATTTTCGCAAGCTATGGTTTTCTCGGGATGCTGAGTCGCTCAGAAAAGAAATCAAAGACACCAGATGCTGTTGTACCTATGAGTGTAGCTTGCAAATCGCCACATTTTTTAATTTGAAAGCGCTACTTTCACTTGTACCAAGAATGCTATGGCTAAATTATTGAAAATCAGGGTTCCTGTTATCCTTTTTTCGGTCATGCTCCTGGGCGCGATACTGCGATTATATGGGCTTACTGCAAAACCGCTCTGGTATGATGAAATAGGCTTCTTTGCGCATGCGCTCAAAGGGTTTGATTTTATGCTTCATTCAGTCGCTAATTATAAGATACCGTATATTATTTTATTGAAGGTTTGGATAGCGGCTTTTGGGATGGGGATTTTTGCCACTCGGCTATTGTCAGTCATGCTTGGGATCTTGGCCATTTTTTTGACCTATAAATTGGGTAAAAGGTTGTTTAATACCGGCTCAGCGCTGATCGCATCATTTCTTTTATCAATTTCATGTTTTGACATTTATCATTCTCAGCAGGTCAAACACTACGGCCTGCTTACTATTTTGGTTCTTCTTTCCTTTATTTTCTTTATTGATTTTTTTGAAAAGAAGAAGCCATGTATGCTGGGCGCCAACTTATTGCTCAATATCTTGGCCGTCTGCACGCATCCATTCGGTATCTCTGCTGTCCTCGTGCAATTTTTTTATGTCATCTACGCGCGTCGCTCGATCAAGATCGAGCAATTAAAGCAATGGCTCTCCTTTCAATTACCCTTAGTACTTTTTTTAGGATTATGGGTATGGATATTGTTTGCGGGGAGAAATAATTTTAAGGCAATACTATGGTGGGTACGGCCGCCTGCTATGCAGAGTTTAATAGACACATTCAGCACATTTACTTACGGGGGACCGGCCTACGGCCTTAGTTCTTTAGAAAATACATCTTTCCCGCCGGTAATTGCTGGCGCATTAATGCTGATGTTTGGGATTTTTTTCGTACGGGGCCTCTTTATCATTATGAGTCAGGAACCTAATAGTCGTCAAGCATTTGTGGTTATATGGTTAGCCCTGCCTATTGCCTTGAGTTTAGTATTTTCTTATCTTTTTTCCCCTGTGTATCTTATCAAGAATTTCTTATTTTTCTTACCCGCATTCTATCTGATCGTTGCCAGAGGGATTTACTATAGGCGCCAATTGATTTCTGGGGTCATTCTTGTCGCTATCCTATTGTTAAACATCGTCCCTTTAAGGACGATGTACAGCGCCAAAATCAATGTCGATTGGGAAAAGGCCGTGCATTTCGTCAAGGGGCATGAGTTAAAAGTCGATGATATTTTCATTATAGCTACAACAAAAGAAGTAGTTTCGTTTATGTATTATTTAGGCGACGCTGACCAGGCGGCTTTAAAGGATATACTCATTTTTGGTAAATTTGAAGCCGACCGCTGGCAGGAATCGTTCCTGTACAAAGATCATTTTATTATAACTCTTGGTAGCGAACGCGACACAGGAAAAGACGAGTACCGGAATCCCGGTTCTGGTTTGAACATGATGCATAACTTAGACTATATTGTGAGCGATTTTGATAAAAAAGTTATGCAACGTGAAGATATTATAAAATCACATCGGCAGATTTGGGTGCTCATAAGTCGGTGGGCAGGTATTGCCTATGGCAAACGGGTGTTTATCGACAAGTTAAATACCCATTATAAACTTACACTTGCTAAGGAAGTAAGGGGCATTAATATATACCGTTTCAGCCCGAGGGAATAAAAACTTTAATATCACGATGAGTGAAAAAATAATTTTAGTCACTGGCGCTACCGGCTTTATCGGTAACAGATTGGTACGAAGGCTGTGCGAATCCGGATACAGCGTTCGGGCAATGGTCATCGATGATGATCCGTTGCTTTCTAAATTGCATGGGGTAAACTGCGAGATGGTGAAAGGAGATATCACGGCGCCGGGGACATTGCGGCCTTGTTTAGAAGGAGTAAAGACGGTTTTCCATCTGGCAGCCGTGCTTGTTTCCGGCAATAAGGAACTTTTTCACAAAGTAAATTATCAAGGGACGGAAAATCTCGTCAATGCAGCCGTCGAGGCTGGGGTGGAGCATTTTGTTTATATTTCCGCAGCAGCCGCAGCATATATCAAAAGGACTACCTATGGCGAATCTAAGCTTAGATCGGAAGCCTTAATGAAGAGGCCCGGGAAAACAAGGTTCACTATTATTCGGCCGACACTCTTATATGGCGCGGGAGGTGGCCAGGAGTTCAATTTGTACGCAAATTATCTTCGCCGATTTCCCTTTATTGCGCCCGTCATAGGCATGGGCAAAGCCAGAAAGCGCCCTGTATGGGTGGAAGATATTGTTGATGGTTTGGAGATGATCATTGACAAACCTGTAACCTACGGAAAGACATACAATTTCAGCGGTGGTATTGATATGAGCATGTGGGAATATACCAGGCTCATATGTCGTACTTTCGGGATCAATAAGCCGCTGGTCGGGATCCCGCTATGGCTTTGTAACTTTATCACAGCTATAATAGCTCTATTTGTAAAAAATCCTATTTTGAACAGGGATACTATCCTGGGCGTAACAATGGATGCAAATTTCAATTTCGAAGAGGCCGCGCGAGATATCGGCTATCATCCCGCTGACATAGAAGAAGGGCTGAGAAAAGTTTTTGCGTTTAAAGATTGATGTGTTTTAACCTTTTGTAGTATAATTATCAATACTGGTTTCTATGGATATTAAGTATATGCTGAACAGGAAGATATGTATCAAGTTTTGCGTAGCATTATTTCTGACCTTGTTGTTGTGTGAGCTGGCATTGAGGGCCTTCTTTTTTTTAAGCCATAAGAATATTCTTGCCTGGACCAGCCCAGACCTGCTTTTGTATGAAAGGCATCCCTTCCTAGAGTACACCCTCCGGCCAAACGTAGAAATCAATTGCGGCAAGATAAAGCTTCATATAAACTCTTTGGGTTTCCGCGGGAAAGAATTCGATCCGGATGACGCGCGCCCTTTCAGGGTTTTTGTATTGGGTGGTTCGTCTGTATTCAACAGATCGGGGAATGATAATATTGGCTTTTGTGCAATCCTTGAGAAGAAGTTACAAGCGAAATACCCCGACCGTGATATTGAGATAGTTAATGCCGGCGTGTCAGGATACACCACGTTCCATTCTCTCATAAACTTGTCCACTCGGATATTAGATTACAATCCCGATGCGATTATTGTTTATCATTCGTGGAATGATATTAAGGCCTGGCCATATCTGAACAGAAAGGCCTCTTATGGACAATCATGGCAAAGAATATATTCTCAATTCGAGACTCATAATGCACTCGCAACACTGGCTAACCATTCGTATCTCTGGTTAGCAATGAAACCCTTGCGGCGCCATCTGCGTGAATTTTTTCCCGAAGAACTAGAAATGGCCTCTGTCGTTGAGAAAACCTTAAGGCCAAACGAAGGGGGCGATACAGATTACGGAAAATTAGTCTATAAAAGGAATATCAGGAATATCGTTACCGTGGCCAAAAAAAATGGCGTGCAGGTTTTGCTTATAAACCCGCTTACCCTGGTGCATTCTAGAAATTCTAGCGAGGAGAAAAGGCGGATTGCTTACAGGCTAGTGAAGGTGCCTGCGGAGAGGCTGCCGCAATTAATGAGCGACGCCGGAAAAATTCTAGAAGAAGTTGCGTTAGAAGAGCGCGTACCATATATAGATTTAAATAAGCGCATCGGCCAGAATCTTGTTAACCTGTTTAATCAAATACATTTAACTCCTCAGGGGAATGAAGCAATTGCCGAGTACCTAAGCCAACACTGGGATGAAATTTGGCCGCATGAGTGAGTGTCTCTCCAGGGAAATGTGGTCTAGCGTGAATAATCGTAATTTTAGAATTCCACCTTACATCTAACTGCCGCAAGTCGTTTATGCTGAGACTTAGAGAAAAAGTAATTTTAATACTTATTGGGTTAGTTGTATGTGTGATTATCCTTGAGCTAGGATTGCGACTGGGGGGCTGGGCACTCATATCTTTGCAGCAATACAGAAATGAAAAGGTTATTCGCGAAGGAAAGGCATATCGTATTCTTTGTTTAGGTGAGTCTACGACAGCGCACACAAAAAAGGGCTCCTATCCTTCTCAGCTTCAGCAGATACTGAATAAGAATAATATTGGGGTTAAGTTCGTTGTTATCAATGGAGGAGTCAGCGGAATCACCACAAGAGATATTTTAAGACGATTACCCGATCAGTTGAATAAATACCATCCTGATATGGTAATTACGATGATGGGGATAAATGACTCAGATATTCTTCCTTATGAGAGTATGCCTTTTCCTCGAATATTATCTTTTTTGAAGGGATATAGAGTCTATAAACTTGTGAACCTTCTATGGCTGCATAGCGCCAATAAACTTGGAGAACTGCGAGAAAAAGGCCTCTTTTTAACAACGCATTCTATGGCGGTAAGGTTTAAGAAAGAAGAGGAGAAGCTGCAAAAGGCCATTGCAATAAACCCTGGCGATAACAAAGCCTATCTTGAATTAGGCAGTTATTATCTGGATTCAGCAAGATTCCTGGAAGCAGAAGAAATGTTTAAAAAAGCTATCATGGCTGACGCCGGAGATGATACGGCCTATTTCGAATTAGGAAAGTGCTATGCAGAGACAGCGAGATTTAAAGAAGCAGAAGAACTATTCCAAAAGGCTGTTGCAATAAACCCTCAAAACACTGATGCGTATTACGAATTGGGTGGATATTATCTCAATGAGGGGCGCCTCCAGGATATAGAAGAGCTGATCCAAAAGACCATAGAGATATCTCCCGCAAACGATGCAGCTTATGTTTTATGTGGTCAGTACTATATGAAAGTAGGAAGGTACAAAAAAGCAGAGGATATACTTCAGAGGGCTATTGAGCTTAATCCGGAAAATTACAAAGCAATTTGTACCTTGGGGCTCTATTATGTAAAAAGAGGAGAATCCCGGGAAGCAAAAGAGATGTACGACAAGCTCATCGCTGTAAAACCGGAGAGTGATGAAGCATGCGTTGCAATAGGATCGGGTTATCATGATGCAGGAAGGTATAAAGAAGCAGAAGAGCTGTTACAGCGGGCTATCGTACTATACCCTCAGAAGATTAATACGTATCATGAATTGGCGCGCCATTATAGAATTACGGGAAGGAGCAAGGACGCAGAAAATATATTGAAAAGAGCTATTGCAATTAACCCAAAGAGTCATGAAGCGTATTTTTCACTGGGTGAGTTTTATATCAATATGGGAAGATGGTTAGAGGCAAGAAGAATCCTTAGGAAAGCGCTTAAGCAAAACCCGGGGCACTATGAAATATATAAGCAATTTGCGTTGTATTATAGATGGGGAGCAGCATTCCAGGAAGCAGTAGAAATGTTTCGAAAGGCGCTCAAAATGAATCCAAGACATTACGAGCTATGCCTTGGACTCGGTAGTTGCTATGAAGCGAAAGGGAAATCCCGGGAAGCAGAAGAGATGTTTGTAAAGGCTATATCAATAAACCCAAGGCAGTCATGTGCATACTATAGATTAGGAAGCTTGTATGAGGAAGCGACAAGATTTCAAGAAGCCCAGCAGGTCTGGACAAAAGGTTTAGAAATAAACCCAGGGAATCACGAGATATGTGCTAAATTGGCCCGGCTTTATATAGAACAGGGAAAATTGCATGATGCGGAAGAATTGTTACAGGGGGCTCTTGAGAAAAGCCTGCGAAATTACAGCACCTATCTTGGATTGGGAGACTATTACAGAGTCAATGCGCAACCACAAGAAAGATTAGAGTCCGGGTCGAGTGAGAAACGATACGAGGAAACGGCAGATAAGTTATCGCCTTATGCGAACACAATTCATAACTATCAAAAGCTTAGAGAAATCCTAGAGCAGAAAAAAATAAGACTGGTGGTAGTGCAGTATCCTTGCCGTAAGCTTGAGCCGCTAAAGAATATTTTTGAAGATAAAGAAGGTATTATCTTCGTAGATAATGAAGCTGTGTTTAAAGCAGCCTTAGAGAAGGGTAATTATGACGAATATTTCACTGATCACTTTGGGAGTGATTTTGGTCACTGCACGAGGAAGGGCAATCAATTGTTGGCTGAAAACATAGCAAATGCCGTATTAAAGGATATTGGATCCAGAGACTATGACTAAGAATATATTACTTGTCCGCCCTCCCGCGCGCTTATCCATAGATTTTGGAGGGAGTTTTAGAAAAGACTACGGTGGTCACGAATTAGAGCTGGGATTGTTATATATCGCCTCTTTTTTAGAAAAGCAAGGGATGCGCGTTTCTTTTATTGATATGGCCTTGCATAATGACGCAGAACAGCGTTTAGTAGATGCATTGCAGCATACTAATTTTGACTTTATCGGTATGACTGCCTACACTAACTCCATTATAACTGCAAATCGGATAGCAGGATTGATCCGGCAATACAGTAAGGCCAAGATAATTGTCGGAGGAGCCCACGCATCGGCCCTGCCGGTAGAAACCCTGGAGATGTTCAAAAACTTTGATTATTTAATTTACGGAGAGGGAGAGAGGTCGTTTACTGACCTTGTGATAGGAATAGATGTTCCTGATATCAGGGGCCTTGTCTGGCGCGAGGCCGGCGCCGTGATACAAAACCCCCTGCATGAACCCATCGAAGATTTGGATAGTTTGCCTTTTCCGGCGCGGCATTTAGTAGATGTGGGTAGGTATATCCCCATTCCAAGTAACTATTATCAACTGCCGTCAACCGGCATCCTTTCTTCAAGAGGTTGTCCGTACCAGTGCACGTATTGCGGCAGAGCCGGCAGTCGTTTCAAAAATAGAGTAAAATTCCGCTCAATCGCAAACGTTATTGAAGAAATAAAATCATGCATACGCGACTTTGGAATACACGACTTCCGTTTTTATGACGACGTGCTTACGGCGCCAAAAGAAAGGATAATGGAATTTTGCGAAAAATTGCTGCACGAGGATATTAAGATTACATGGAATTGCTATGCGAGGGTGGATACGGTAGACAAAGAGATGTTGCTGGCTATGAGGAAAGCAGGATGCCGCAATATAAAATATGGAGTAGACTTCGGGACACAAAAGTGGCACACGCAGGCAAAAAAATATACGACCTTAGAACAGGCAGAGGAAGCAATTAACTCCACAAAGAAAATAGGAATTGCGGCCAAGGCATCATTCATGATAGGGATGCCGGGCGAAACCGTCGATGAGATTAAAAAAACTATTAATTTTGCTCTAAAATTAAACCCGACCTACACGACGTTTAATATATTCACCCCTCTGCCCGGCAGCCAGTTATTCGATGAGGCGAAAAGAAATAAGACATTACTTTCATACGATTACGACGAATATTTTAATAAGAAAGGAAAGATATTAAAAGACCAATTGGATTTACCTATTCTGGAGAAATCAATAAAAGAGGCATATAGGAAAGTCTATTTCAATCCTAGATTCTTTATGCACAGGATCATGCACCTAATGAAAAATCCCTGCTTGCCCGAGATAAAGATGTTATTTGAAGGATTTGCAGTGATAATAAAAAACAAGTTTTTTATCTCTTTAGGAAAACCTTGACATTCTAAAAATAGGTGGTATAATTTAACACTAGTAAGTACCTTTAAATCAGCACAGAGAGGCTGGAAAGGGAGTAAAAAGTGAATATAGCGGATTTTATAATTTTAGTATATAATGGGCTTAATCAGAAATGGTTAAGCCCATTTCATTTTATCTAACCAGGAGATAGCATGCCTCTAAAACAAGTTTTCACAAAAGAAGAAATAGAGCGTTCGATTACAAGGATAAGCCATGAGATTATAGAAAACAATAAAGGCGTCAAGGACCTTGCCATAGTAGGGATAAGAACCAGGGGGTATGTCCTGGCGGAGCGCATCGCAAAAGTGATAAATAATCTATACGGCACGAAATTAGACGTGGGAGCTTTGGATATAACCTTTTACAGGGACGATCTGAGCGCCATATCCGAACAGCCCGTGATTCATAATACCGAGATAGACTTTGACATAGAGAATAAAAATATAGTGCTTGTGGATGATGTTTTATATACGGGCCGCACTATCAGGTGCGCGTTGGACGCCCTTATAGATTTTGGAAGGCCTAAGACAATACAGCTCGCGGTCCTTATAGACAGGGGCCATCGCGAGCTTCCTATCCGGGCTGATTACGTGGGGAAAAATATCCCTACTTCGCAGAAAGAGCTTGTGCAGGTGAAATTGCAGGAGACGGATAATGAGGATAGCGTCGGCATAGAGGAAACCGGGGAATGACAAAGAAGAAAACAGCAAAATGGGTTCATAAGGACCTCCTGGGGTTGGAATATCTTTCAAAAGAGGACATCGAGCTGCTTTTAGACACGGCTGAATCTTTCAGGGAAATCCTGGATAGAAAGATCAAGAAAGTCCCTGCCCTGCGCGGTAAAACAGTAGTCAATCTTTTTTATGAGCCATCCACCAGGACCAGGGTATCCTTTGAAGTGGCTGCCAAGAGACTGTCAGCTGATGTCATAAACATTGCAGTAGAGTCTTCCAGCGTAAAAAAAGGAGAAACGCTTAATGATACAGGCAAAAACATAGAGGCGCTGAAGGCAGATATTATCGTGGTGAGGCATAACTGTTCCGGCGCTGCTGACATGCTGGCGCGGAATGTAAGCATAAGCGTAATAAACGCGGGCGACGGCTGGCACGAGCACCCGACGCAGGCGCTTTTGGACATGTTTACCTTGAGGAAGAAAACAGGCAGGCTGGAAGGCCTGAACGTGAGCATAGTGGGCGACATTGCGCATTCGCGCGTCGCGCGTTCAAATATATGGGGATTGACCAAGTTCGGGGCCAATGTGACTGTCTGCGCGCCCGGCATTCTGATCCCTCCGGGCATAGAAAATATGAACGTTAAAATTACTAACGATATAGATGAGGCGCTTAGCGGCTCAGACGCCATAAATGTTTTAAGGATGCAGTTCGAGCGGGATGACATGAAGGCGTTTCCGAGCCAGTTGGAATATTTTAAGAAATTCGGCATCACAGAAGAGAGGCTGAAAAAGGCCAAGAAGGGCATTATTGTAATGCACCCCGGGCCGATAAATAGAGGCGTTGAAATATCAAGCGAGGTTGCGGACGGCGTGAATTCCGTTATATTGGAGCAGGTTACTAACGGCATAGCTGTCAGGATGGCGGTTTTATTCTGGGTGTCTCAGGCGCGGGATAAGGATAAAAAAGATGAAATTACTCATTAAAAATGGACGCGTGATAGACCCGGCCGGTAAGATAGAAGAGGTCATGGACATTCTCGTAGAAGACGGGAAGATATCCAAGGCGGCCAGGGGCATAGACGTTAAAGCTGATACTTTAATCGATGCCGCAGGTAAAATAGTCATGCCAGGTATTGTTGACATGCACGTGCATTTGAGGGAGCCTGGCAGAGAAGACAAGGAGACTGTCAGTAGCGGCACAAAAGCCGCAGGTAAAGGAGGCGTTACCAGCGTTCTGGCTATGCCGAACACTTTACCCAGCCTTGACTCGATAGAGATTATCAAAACGCTGAAAGATATTGTTAAAAATACTGCGAACGTGGATGTATTTATATGCGGCGCAATTACAATCGGAAGGGCCGGCCGGGAGTTAACCGACATCCAGGCATTAAAAAAAGAAGGGATAGTTGCTATTTCAGACGACGGCGCGTCAGTTGACAATGACGAGTTAATGTTAAGGGCGTTTGAAAAGGCGAAAAAAGAAAAGATTCCTGTAATATGCCATTCAGAGGATAAGTCGCTTTCAGGTAAAGGCGTGGTTAATTTAGGTTTTACGTCCACAAAGCTCGGCCTGAGGGGTATTTCAAAAGAATCCGAATATAAAAGGGTGGCCAGAGATATTATGCTTGCGGAAAAATCAGGCGCCGGCGTCCATATTGCCCACGTAAGCTGCGGCGAATCAGTGGAGATAATAAGAAAGGCGAAGAAAAAAGGCGTGAAAGTGACTGCGGAAACCGCCCCGCATTATTTTACTTTGAATGAAAAAGATCTGCTGGGCTATAATACAAATATGAAAGTCAACCCGCCCTTAAGGGCAGAAGACGATGTTCTCGCGATAAGAGAGGGGTTGAAAGACGGCACAATAGATGTTATTGCGTCTGACCACGCGCCTCACACTGAGAATGAAAAAGATATAGAATTCGAGTATGCGGAATTCGGAAGCATAGGTTTGGAAACAGAGCTTGCGGTAAGCATCACCGAACTTATAGACCGCAGGATATTAACCTGGAGCGAGCTTGTAAAAAAGATTTCTCTTAATCCCGCGAATGTTCTGGGTATAGATAAAGGAACTTTAGGGCCGGGTAAGGATGCTGATATAGTTATTATTTCTCCTGATAAAGAATGGCTGGTGAAAAAACAAGATTTTGTATCCAGGTCTAAAAATTCAGCCTTCATCGGCAGGAAATTAAAAGGCGTTGTAGAATATACGATATATAAAGGAAAGGTCATATACAAGGCATGAAGTTTATAGCTGATTTCCACATACATTCCAAATACAGCCGCGCCACAAGCCCTGACATGAACATAAAGACGCTTTCGGAATACGCGAAGCTTAAAGGCATATCTTTGCTGGGCACAGGTGATTTCACGCACCACCTGTGGCTTGAAGAATTGAAAAACACCCTGAAAGATTCCGGAAACGGTTTATTTGAATATAACGGCGTGAATTTTATGCTCACGGGAGAGGTATCCAGTATCTATTCGAAAAACGGCAAGGTCAGAAAAATTCATAATGTTATTTTTGTGCCGAGTTTTGATATTGCCGATAAAATAAATTCTACTCTTTCGGGTTATGGGAATATTGCGTATGACGGGAGGCCTATCATAGGCATTGACGCTAAAGACCTGGCAGAGATTTTATTCGGCATCAGTAAAGATGTCTTTCTGGTGCCGGGGCATATATGGACCCCCTGGTTCTCGCTTTTTGGCTCTAAGTCAGGTTTTGATTCAATAGAAGAATGTTTTGAAGAATACGCCAAAGACATTTACGCCTTGGAGACAGGGCTTTCTTCAGACCCCGGCATGAATTGGCAATGGAGCAAGCTGGACAGATTCGCCCTCTTATCAAATTCTGATTCTCACAGCCCTCAGAAAATAGGGAGAGAAGCGAATGTATTTGATACTGAGATGAGCTATAAAGCTATACTGGACGCATTGAAGAAAAAAGATAAAAAGAAATTTTTATCTACCATTGAATTTTTTCCTGAAGAGGGCAAGTATCACTACGACGGCCATCGCTTGTGCAATGTCAGGCTCAGCCCCGGCGAAACAAAAAAGAATAAAAATATTTGCCCTAAGTGCGGAAAACCTCTTACAATAGGAGTTATGAACAGGGTCTTAGAACTTGCGGACAGGCCGGAAGGTTTTATCCCGGAGAACAGCATCCCTTATAAAAGAATGATACCGCTTGCAGAGATAATAGCTGACACGCTGGGCGTAGGCGATGCTTCTAAAGCGGTTAGCGCGGAGTACCGCGCTATAATACCGCGGCTTGGCACAGAGCTTGAGGTATTGATGGAAGTCAGCGAGGATAAACTCTTGAAAGAATTGCCGATAAAAATAGCAAAGGCGATCGTAAACGTTAGAAACGGAAATGTAAATATTCTGCCTGGTTTTGACGGGGAATACGGCGAAATAGAGATATTAAAAGAAAAAGATTCCGCAGGTGAAAAACAATTGGATTTATTCTGACATGAAAGACATTAAAGCGAAAATCTACTCGAATAATAAAGTCGGCCCGGCTTATTATAAGATGCATCTCGACGCCTCTTATATCGCGAGGATTGTAAAACCAGGGCAGTTTGTGGAGATCAGGTGCAGTGATTCTTCGGAGCCGCTTTTGAGAAGGCCTTTCAGCATACATAAGGTAAAAAGGGGCATAGAGATTCTGTATGAGGTGGTCGGCAAGGGCACAGAGGTTTTGTCTAAGAAAAAAGACGGAGAATTTGTGGATGTTCTCGGGCCATTGGGAAACGGTTTTATCCTGCCCGGAACTTCCAATCTGGAACCCAGGGCCATTATAATTGCCGGCGGCATAGGCGCCGCGCCGCTTGTATATCTGGCGGAGGAGCTAAAGAAGAATAAGATAAAAACAATAGTCTTGATAGGCGCGAAAACAAGAAGCCTTATTTTATGCGAAAAGGATTTTAAAAAAGCTGCGCCTGAGGTTTATGTTTCCACTGACGACGGCACTTATGGCTGCAAGGGTTTTGTGTCGAAGCTGTTCCATAAAATCCTGAAGACTACGGAAAGCAAGTTTGAAACTATTGTATATGTTTGCGGGCCGCACGGCATGCTCAGATGCATTGCGGATATATGCCTGGAAAGGAATTTTGAATGCCAGGTGTCGTTAGAGGAAAAGATGGCCTGCGGGATCGGCGCGTGCCTCGGGTGCGTCGTCAAAACGAAATCAGGCAGTAAGCTTGCCTGCAAAGACGGCCCGGTGTTTAACGCCTCCGAGTTAATTTGGTAAAACTCAAATGGATGGCGGGAGAAGAAAAATGGGAATGTTGGGAGTGAAGATAGGAAAGATAAGGCTTAAAAATCCTGTGATGGCTGCGTCAGGCGCGTTCGGGTACGCTAAGGAATTCGAAGAACTGGTTAACTTGGCAGAAATAGGAGCAATTATTACGAAGACCATAACGTTAAACCCGAAACAGGGCAATCCTATGCCCAGGATATGCGAGACCCAAGCCGGGATGCTCAATGCGATAGGGCTTCAGAACGAAGGCGTAGATGATTTCATAAAGGAAAAAATGCCGTATCTCTCTAAAATAGGAGCCCCTATCATAGTGAGCATATCCGGGAATAATATAGACGAATTTTTTATTCTTGCCAGAAGGATTGATAAGATAAAGAATATAAGAGGCATAGAGCTGAATATATCGTGCCCTAATCTTAAAAGCAAAAGGCTGGTAGCGCAGGATGCTAAAGCAACGTATGAAGTTGTAAAGGCCGTGAGGAAGGTAACGAATAAAGCCCTCATTACAAAACTTTCTCCTAATGTGACGGATATAGTTGAGATTGCCGAGGCGGCGGAGAACGCGGGTTCGGACGCGGTAAGCCTGGTGAATACGTTTTTGGGAATGGCTATAGACATAGATGCGAGAAAGCCGAAACTCGGCAATATTACAGGCGGTTTGAGCGGGCCATGCATAAAACCAATAGCCCTGAGAATGGTCTATGAAGTCTCGAAGAATATTAATATCCCCGTTATAGGCGCAGGTGGTATAATGAATAGCGATGACGCTATTGAATTTATGCTGGCAGGCGCTATGGCTATACAGGTAGGCACTGCTAATTTTGTAGAGCCCGGTATATGCGGGAAAATAGTAAAAGGTATCGAAGCGTATCTAAGGAAGCATAAAATAGAAAAAATCGAAGACATTGTAGGCGGCTTGAATGATAAAAGATAGAATTATAATAGCGCTGGATGTGAATACCCTTAAAGAAGAAGAGCGGCTTTTGGATATTTTAAGCCCCGAGGCGCAGATTTTTAAAATAGGCATGGAGTTATTCTATTCCTGCGGGCCGAAAGCGATAGATCTTGTCAAAAAATACGACAAGGATATTTTTCTGGACCTGAAATTTCACGATATCCCGAATACGGTTTATGCCGCCAGCAAAGCAGCTGTCAGGTTCGGCGTGTTTATGTTTAACGTGCACGCGTCAGGCGGGGATAGCATGATGAAAAAGGCTGTAGAGGCTGCGGAAGAAGAAAGCGGGAAACTGGGGATATCAAGGCCGAAGATCTTAGGGGTAACAGTCCTTACCAGCATGGATGGAGAAGCTTTGAAAAGATCCGGAGTAAATAAATCGCCCGAAGAGCAGGTTTTGAATCTGGCGAAATTGGCCAGGGACGCAGGTTTAGACGGCGTGGTAGCGTCCCCGGAGGAAATAATCGCGGTAAGAAAAAATACAGGAAGAGATTTTTTAATAGTTACGCCTGGCGTAAGGCCTGAAGGGAGTGAGGCCGGGGACCAGAAAAGGGTAGCGACTCCCAAAGAAGCGTTTGAACGGGGCGCGGATTATATTGTGATAGGAAGGCCTGTTACAAAGGCCAAAGATCCGGTCAAGGCATTTAGAACAATTTGAGAACCTTGGTCCACCTGACAGGTGAGCCATTTGGCTCACCTGTCAGGTGGACCAAGGTAAGGAGTTTTTTTGAAAGAACAAGAGATTTTAAAATTATTTGAAGAAACAGGAGCCTTATTGAAAGGGCATTTCATGCTTTCGAGCGGGCTTCATAGCGGGAATTATTTTCAGTGCGCGCTTTTATTGCAGTATCCTGATATAGCTGAAGAATTATGCGGGGAACTGGCGGATTATTTTAAAGATGATTTGCCTACCTGCGTAGTGGCGCCTGCCCTGGGAGGGATAATAGTTTCTTATGAAACAGGACGCGCTTTAAGAGTAAAATCTTTATTCACAGAGCGGGTAGAAGGCAAAATGACCTTAAGGAGAGGTTTTGAATTAAAAAAAGAAGACAGGGTCCTTGTGGTTGAAGATGTTATAACAACAGGCCTTTCTACGAATGAGGTATTGGAGGCAGTGAGATCAAAAGGCGCCGGGATAATAGGCGTGGGCTGCGTGGTAAATAGAAGTGGAAAAACCCTTGATTTTGGTGTAAAATTAAAAAGTCTGGTAAGGCTTGATTTTCCCGCCTATAAGCCTGAGGATTGCCCTTTATGCAAAAAGGGCGTTGAGATAATAAAACCGGGGAGCCGCTAAATCATGAAAGACGCGATTGAAAAGATTCTGAAGGAAGAGGAAAGGGCCGGTAAGATACTTCAGGACGCAAAAGAAGAGGCCGAGCGCATCGCGAGAGACGCTAAAAAAGAAAAAGAAAATATAATAGACAGAGCAGCTATAGAAGCAGACGATTCCAGCCATAAAGAAAAAGAAAAATCAGAAAAAAGATTTATGTCTGAAAAAGAAAATGTTCTTAAAGCAGTCAGGGAAGAAACCCTTGCCATTAAAGAGAGAAAAGACAAGGACATCTCCGAGGTTTCCAAGAAGATTTTCTCTCGGATAATAACCATAGAAGATTAGATATGCGAGAACTCGCCACGTATTCTTTTATCAACGCCAAGATAAGGGCCATGATCTCATTCCTGATAAGCCCGGATTTATTTTCCAGGATGCTGGAGGCGGAAGATGTTTATAAGGCCATGGAGCTGTTAAAGGAATCGCCGTATCATAAAGCCGCAATAGAAAGCATCCCCAAAGAAATCACGGATCTCAGGATTATCGAAAAGCTGTTCATAAAAAATGACTTGGGTATATACAGAAGGATATATAGATCCGCTCCGGGAAAAACAGAAAAAGAACTCATGAGCCTTTTTATAGAAAAGTATGAGCTTGAACAGTTAAAGACGGCATTGAGGATATGGAATAAAAAAACACCGGTTAACGCCGATGATTTTATTTTAGGAGAGAAGATAAGTTTTGATATAGACTATAAAAAAATCATGTACGCTCCCAATATAGAGGAAATAATACTTCTTCTGGACGACACGCCTTACAGAAAACCTATTTTACGCGCTCGGGACAGATTCAAAGAAAAAGGATCTGTTTTTTATCTGGAAGCCAGCTTGGATATTGATTATTGCCAGAGGATTCTTTCCTGCGCGGAATCGCTTTCTCCCCGCGATCAAGAGATAGCTAGAAGGGTCATAGGCATAGAGATAGATACCGAAAACATAAACTGGCTCATAAGGATGAGGAAGTATTACAGCCTGGCAGCCGGCGATATCCTGGAATGGATGATTCCGGGCGGAGCGAGGATTAATAAAGAGAACGTCGCGAGCCTTTATACGACTGACGGGCTTACAAAGATCGTGGATAGCGTAGCGCTAGGCCCGTACGCCAAAGTCAGAGAGCTTATAGAAGAAAACATGTCCCTTATAGAAAATTTCCTTCATGAGGTCTTGTTGAAAGAAGTCAAGAGAGCCCTTTCCGGATATCCTTTTACAATAGGCGCGATCCTTGGATATGTGATGTTGAAGAGAAATGAGACGAAAAATATTATTTCTCTTTTATACGCCAAAAATTTTGGCTGGAAAAGGGACGAGACAAATAACCTGTTAAATATATGCTGACCGCATCAAGCATGGAATTAGTGAGCATGGTTGTTTTAAAAGAAAAGATAGAGGATGTAACCTATCACCTTTTAAAACTCGGGATATTTCACCCGGTTGATATACGTCACATAGAGGATGAGCTGAGAGAGCTGTCTCCTTATGAGATAGACAAGGAATACGTTGAGTGGGATGAGCTGGACTCCAGATTAAGAGATAATTTAAAAAAGCTGGGCATTTCTCCTATGCCGGCCAAGGATATAAAGGCTTTTTCCTGCGATGACATCAAAAAAACACTTACCGGAATCGAGGATGACGCAGCCCGTTTTTTTGCCCAGAAAGAGGAGCTGGATTCAGAACTGCAGAATAAAAACTCCATCTTCTCGCAGTTGAAAGCCTATCCGCTGTTTTCTTTAAAAAGAGAATCGGTGTATAGTTTTTTAGAGGTTTCCCTGGGCAAGGCGGTTGAGAAGAATATTTCAGTTTTAGAAAGGAGCCTGAAGGATATCCCGTATATATTTTATCCTTTTAAAAAAGAAGGCGACAGGATCACGGCTTTATTCATAGGGCTGAGGCGCGACAGGGTTTTTATAGACAGGGTTTTAAAGGACATCGCTTGGGAAAAGATGGAATTTCCGAAGCACACGGAAGATATTTCCAAAGATGTGGAAGGGAAGTTGTCAGGCGAAATAGGCGCCATAAAAAAGAAACTCCAGGATGTACAAGATCAGATAAAAAAAGTAGGGGAAAGCCGCCGGGATGATTTGTCCTGCATGCAATCCCTGATAAAGCTTAAAAAATCTCTTTTAGAGGCAAAAAAATATTTGTGCACAACGGATAAAACTGTTCTTCTTTCAGGCTGGGTCCCGAAGGAGGAAAAGGAAAACGTCGTGAGAGAAATAAAAAGAATAGATAAAATCTCTTACATTGAATCAAAGAACGCGGAAGAAGTGAACATACCGAAGGAAGAGATACCGGTGAGATTCAGGCATAACGCGTTTTTCAAGCCGTTTGAATTATTAATAGATTCTTACGGCATACCGCGGTATGGGACCATTGATCCTACGATATTCGTCGCGATAGGCTTTCTCGTCATGTTCGGCGCCATGTTCGGAGACATAGGGCACGGGCTTGTATTGTCCCTGGGGAGCCTGTTTTTGAAAATTAGTAAAAATGAAAAGGTCAGGCAGGCATCCGCGCTTTTACTATACTGCGGGATAAGCTCGATCATATTCGGCGCGCTCTACGGGAGTTTTTTCGGGATAGAGTTTCGTTCTTTATGGATAAAGCCCATAGAGAACATCATGGAGATTTTCAGAGTTAGCATCATGTTCGGCGTGGGTTTTATAAGCCTCGGGATCCTGATAAATATAATAAATGCCATGAGGGACAAGGATTATCTGAAAGCGCTTTTTGACAAATCAGGCCTTATAGGCGGGATTATCTACTGGTCAGCTATAGGGCTTTTTACTAAAATGGCCATGTCTAAAACCCAGGGCATAAATATTTATTTCGCTATTATATCGGCCGGGGTTACCCTGCTTTTCCTGAAGCCTTTTATAGAGGCTATTTTTAAAAAAAAGAAACAAAATATTCCGGTAGCGCTCATGGAGAGCACTATAGATATCCTGGAAGTAGGCATGAGCTATCTGGCGAACACAGTATCCTTTATACGTATAGCCGCGTTTGCGCTGGCGCACGCGGGGTTGTTCATCGCTATATTCGAACTCTCGCGGATCGTAAATGACGCGGGCGGCGCGGTTTTATCTTTTTTAGTTGTTATTTTAGGAAATATACTTATAATTTTTCTAGAAGGGCTTGTGGTGACCATACAATCCCTGAGGCTGAACTATTATGAGTTTTTCTCAAAGTTTTTCATGGCAGGCAAAGAGATTTATAAACCGGTCAAAATTTAGGAGGTGGGCATGGAGCGTATTATAAGATGGTCGTGGCGCGTTGTAAAGCTTTGTATATTTTTTCTATTTATCTCTTTTTGCGGTTCTGCTTGGGCGCAGGCGCAGCAGGCTGCAACTGATCCGGCAATAGTCGGATGGGCATTTTTAGCGGCATCGATCGCAACAGGCCTTAGCGCGATTGCGGCAGGCATTGCAGTGGCGCACGTAGGAGCGGCGGCAGTAGGCGCGATAAGCGAGAAACCGGAGATGGCAGGAAAAGCGCTGATATACGTAGGGCTTGCGGAAGGTATCGCGATATACGGCTTGATCATTGCTATAATGATCCTGGGTAAAATATAATGACGTTTTTCTGCATAGCTGATAAGGAATCAGGCCTTGGTTTCAGGCTGGCCGGCGTAGAGACAAGAGAGGTTGCCAGCCGTTCCAATGCCTTGGAGGCTTTAAAGGTGGCGCTGGCAACAGAAGAAGCAGGGGTGATTCTGGTGACTGAAAAGGCAGCGTTATTTTTAAGGCAGGAACTGGATAATCTTATGTACAAGAACCAGATGCCTCTTATACTCGAGCTTCCCTCAAGGGGAGGATCTGCTAAGAGGAGAAGCGTCGGAGATTATCTGAAGGATATAATAGGAGTGAGCGTCTGATGGACAAGTCTCTTTATTCAAAAGCAAGGATAGAAGATGCGGGAGAAATCTGCAGAAAGATAATAGAAGACGCTTCCGCTCAGGCCGGCTCCATACTTACAAGAGCCGGGAAAGAAAAATCCAAAATCCTGGAAGAAGCGAACCAGGAGGCGGAAAATAAAAAGAAAGAAGCTCTTAAAAAAAATGATATTGAGGTGGAGAAGATGAGGCAAAAAATATTCTCTACCTTGAATCTTGAAAAGAAAAAACTTTTTCTGGAAGAAAAAAGCAGATTCATAGAAACAGTGCTTGAAAAGGTAAGAGAGATAGCCGCGGAATTCAGGAAAGATCAGGGTTATAAAGCGTTCCTGGAGAAAGCCATATCGGAAGGCGTTGAGGTTATAGGAGAGAGAGATGTTGATGTCCTGTATTCAGCGCTCGATGAAAAAATAATAAAAGGGGATTTTATAAAAAATATAAACGGCGTTACGCTTGAATTTAAAAAATGCGATTTTAAGGATATAGGCGTAATCGTGCAATCAAAGGATTCCAGGCTTATTTACGATAATACGTTTTCTGCCAGGTTTAAAAGGCTGCATGATGATATATACATGGATTTATTGAAGGGAGTGTTCTAGATGTTAAAGGCTGCGGGTAAGGTGTATAGGGTAATGGGGCCTGTCGTTGAAGCGGAAGAGGTTACTTTCTTAAGGATGCTGGACATGGTGGAGGTAGGCCAGGAGCATCTTGTCGGAGAGGTTGTAAGATTAAAAAACGACAAGGCCTATATCCAGGTTTATGAAGATACTACTTCTCTTAAAGCAGGAGATATTATCTATACTCAGGGATTTCCTCTGTACGTTGAATTAGGGCCCGGGCTATTGGGAAATATCTACGACGGGATACAGCGGCCGCTTGAGATATTAAGAGAAAAAGAAGGCTTTTATATCAATAGAGGCGTTCACGTCACTGCCCTGGACAGGAAAAAGAAATGGCATTTCGAGCCTTTGAAAAAAGAAGGCGATTATATAAAGCGGGGAGAAGTTATAGGAGCAGTTCAGGAAACCAATTTGATAAAACACAAGATTTTAGTTCCGCCGGATGCCCATGGAAAGATTAAATGGATTGCTGCGGGAGGCGAATATTCTTTAGAAGAAAAAATCGCGGTATTAGTAGAAAAGGATTCTGAAAAAGAAATTTTCATGTATCAAAAGTGGCCTGTCAGGCGTCCCAGGCCTTACGGAGAAAGGGTTCCCGTAGACGAGCCTCTTATTACCGGCCAGAGAGTTATTGATACGCTGTTCCCTGTCGCGAAGGGCGGATGCGTTGTCGTGCCCGGAGGATTCGGGACAGGCAAGACTGTTATCCAGCATCAGATTGCCAAGTGGAGCAATGCGGATATAGTCATATACGTGGGCTGCGGGGAAAGAGGAAACGAGATGACGGATATTCTTTTAAATTTCCCGAAGCTTATCGATCCCGTTACTAAAAGGCCTATCATGGAAAGGACCATATTCATAGCAAATACTTCCAACATGCCTGTTGCGGCGAGAGAAGCCAGCATCTATACGGGTATTACGCTCGCGGAATATTACAGGGACATGGGTTATAGCGTAGCGCTTATGGCTGATTCTACTTCAAGATGGGCAGAGGCGCTGAGAGAGCTTTCAGGAAGGCTGGAAGAGATGCCTCTTGAAGAAGGATTTCCGGCGTATCTCCCTTCAAGGCTCGCTGAATTCTATGAAAGGGCAGGCAAAATCACTACCCTTAATAATGAAAACGGCTCTATTACGATTATCGCTTCTGTTTCTCCTCCGGGCGGAGATTTTTCAGAGCCTGTTACGTCGCACACAAAGAGATTTATACGCTGTTTCTGGGCGCTCGACAGGGACCTCGCAAACGCAAGGCATTATCCTTCTATAAGCTGGATAGACAGCTATTCAGAATATCTGGACGACGTGAAAGGCTGGTGGCATAAAAATGTAGATAAAGACTGGCTTTCTATGAGATACGCCATAATGGAGCTTTTACAGAAAGAGCAAAGGCTTCTCCAGGTTGTGAAGCTTGTAGGGCCTGATATATTGCCCCACAGGCAGAGGCTGATACTTGAGACGTGCACCATATTCAAGAATACGTTTCTGCAGCAGAGCGCTTTTGATGATATCGACGCGTATTCCTCGAGCCGCAAACAATTTCTGATGTTGAAATCCATAATCAAGTTTTACGAGAAAAGCGACGGGCTTATTAAAAAAGGCATGAATATAAGCGAGATAAAAGAGAGCCAGATTTATCAGGAGCTTATAAGGATGAGGTTTAAATATTCAGAGTCAAAAGAAGACATGGATAAATTAGCCGGGCTGCCTTCCGAAGTAGAAAGCTCTCTCGAAGGATTGGAGTTTTGATATGAAAGAATATAATCTAAGGGAATATGTCGGACTGGAAGAAATAACAGGGCCTATTTTTATCATACGCAATATCCACAACGTAGGATATAACGAGATTGTGGAGATAGTCGATGACGAAGGCAGGTCCAGGCCGGGGATTACGCTTGAGGTCGGCAAAGGTTTCGCGATCGTGGAAGTCCTGGGAGGCACAAGCGGCCTGGCTATAAAAAATTGCAGGGTGAATTTTAAAGAAAAGCCGCTTTTAATGGGAGTGTCTGAAGATGTCCTGGGCAGGGTTTTTGACGGCCTGGGCAATCCTCTGGACGGCATGCCAAGGCCTGTGTACGATGAAATGGTAAACGTGAACGGCCTGGCGATAAATCCTGTTTCAAGAAATTATCCCGAGAACATCATAGAGACAGGCATTTCTTCAATAGACGTCATGAATACGCTCGTGAGAGGCCAGAAGCTTCCGATATTTTCAGGAAGCGGCCTGCCGCACGACCTTCTCGGCACGCAGATCGCGCGCCAGTCGCAGGTCAAGGGAGAAAACTTCTGCGTCATTTTCGTGGCCATGGGAGTTAAATACGATACGGCGAGATTTTTCCAAAAAAGTTTCGAAGAATCAGGGGTCCTTGAAAGGGTAGCGATATTTTTGAGCCTGGCTGACAGCCCGTCAACAGAAAGGCTTTTAACCCCCAGGCTGGCATTGACCTGCGCGGAATACCTGGCGTTCAAGAAAAACATGCACGTCCTTGTAATTATGACAGACATGTCGAATTATTGCGAGGCGTTGAGAGAGGTTTCCACGATAAGAGGCGAGATACCGGCTAGAAAAGGCTATCCAGGGTACCTTTATAGCGACCTGGCGAGCATATACGAAAGAGCAGGTATGATAAAAGGGATCAAAGGCTCTATAACGCAGATTCCTATTCTCACAATGCCTAACGACGACATCACTCATCCTATACCTGACCTCACGGGCTACATTACTGAAGGCCAGATTGTTCTCGAGAGAGAGATGTACAATAGAGGGATATATCCTCCCATAGCAGGGCTTCCGTCTCTGTCAAGGCTCATGAAAGATAATATAGGAAAAGGCCTCACCAGAGACGATCATCCGCCTTTGGCTTCGCAGTTATTCGCGTGCTACGCCCACGTGAAAGATGTCAGGGCGCTCGCGTCGATCATAGGAGAAGAAGAGCTTTCCAGCCTGGATAAACTTTATCTGAAATTCGGAGAAGATTTTGAGAAAAAATTCCTGAGCCAGGGGCATATGGAGCGCAGGACCATGGAAGACGGGCTGGATCTGGGATGGGATATTGTATCATCTCTTCCTGCGGAAGAGCTGGTGAGGATACGCGAAGAAGATTTGAAAAAGCACTATAAGAAAAAACAATGAAAATTAATATTGCCGCCACAAAAACAAATCTTTTAAAGTCCAAGAAGCTATTGTCTCTCACAAGAGAAGGCCACGATCTTTTAGACGAGAAAAGAAGGATTCTTATAAATGAACTGACTTCTATCGTCCATATCGTGGACAAGCTCCAGCGCGAGGTGGATGCTGCCATGCAGAGCGCGTATGGGCTCGTAGATAAAACCATTGTCATAATGGGCAGAAAAAGATTAGAAGAATTGAGTTTTTCAATAGACATAAAAACAAACCTTTCTATTACCGAAAGAAGAGTCATGGGCGTAAGCTTGCCTATAATAAACATGAACGTAAAGGAAAACCCTCCGTACTATAGCACGTATGAAGTAAGTTTTCATGTGGATGAAGTTATAATAAGGTTCAAAGAAGTCCTGAAGCTGATAACCCAGCTTGCGGAAAAAAAGATAGCTCTTATCAGGATTGCCAAAGAGGTCCAGAAAACAATAAGAAAGGTAAATGCCCTTGAAAAGATATACCTGCCTTTTTATGAAGACAGCGTGAAATATATAAACGACAGGCTTGACGAAGATTCAAGAGAAGCGTTTTCAATGCTGAAGATTATAAAGGAAAGGATAAGGTAATGAAGCAGATTATTACCCCGCTCGCAGGCGGGCCGGCTTCTATAATTACCGCGAAGTACGCGATATATCTCGCGAAGCTTCTTCAGGTAAAATTGATTGCCGTTTATGTTATAGACGAAAACGCGATACAGGAGTTATTGAAAAGCAGGGTATTTGTGGAGATAGAGGCAAAGGAATACGAGATAGACATGGAACAGCAGTCCAGGCTTTTCATGCAAAGGGTTAAAACCTTGGCGGAAAATAAAAAAGTGGAATTTGAACACTTGATTTTAAAGGGAGAGGTTCATAGCGAAATAGCCGGCAAGGCAAGAGAACTAGGGGCTGATCTGCTGGTTATGGGAGATCTAAAAGAGGTTTTGTCCTGGAAAGAGGCGCTTTACAGCGAGGGAGAAAGGATATTCAGAGAATCTCCGTGCCCTGTAGTAATACTCAAAAATCCCCAAGAAGCAGAGAGGCTGTATAAAGAGTTAGTATAATACCTGAGTTCTCGACTCTCCGCCTGCGGCGGATCGCTCGAACAATATTCTTCGAGCGAAGTCGAGAAGAATAGAGGTGAATTATGTCAGAAAATTTAAAAGATCTTCTTGAAAAAATAAACCAGGAAGGGATAAAATCAGCGGAGGAAAAGGCCAGGGCCATAGAAGATAAGGCCAGGGTAGACGCAGGGAAGATACTGGAAAACGCCAAGAAACTTGCTGATGAGATTGTTCAGAAGGCTAAGGTTGAGGCTGAGAAAACCAAAGCGAATGCCGATCTCAGCGTAAAACATGCATCCAGGGATCTTTTGCTTTCCTTGAAAGAAGATATAAAAAATATATTAAATAAGATTATAGCAGGCGAGATAAATAAGGCCCTGTCCAATGAAGAGATGACAGGCATACTGGCAGGCCTGATAGATAAATATATTGATAAAAACAGCCAGGCAGGCGACATAAAAGTGCTGGTAAAAAAAGAAGACCTGGAAAAAATAAAAGACTCTGTCATGTCTAAATTAAAGGACAGGATCAAGGCCGGCGTGGAATTCAGGCCGTCGGCAAATATAAACGCAGGATTTTCCATAAGTTTTGATAAAGGCAAATCATATTTTGATTTCAGCGATGAAGGATTGCTGGAAACTTTGTGCGTATATCTTAATCCGGAATTAGCTAAAGTAATAAAATGAAAAATAGTTACTATTATTTAATCGCAAGTTTACCTATGCTTCATTTCGGCATGAAGCCGGCGTTCTCTTATTCGGATTTTCTTGAAGAGTGCGGCCGGCAATTGAGCCAGGATGAAATGGGCGCTTTAAAAGAGGATAAAAACCCTTTGCTGAAAAAATGGAAGATTTTTGACACAGGCCTCAGAAACGAACTCGCAAGAACAAGGGCTGTTAAAAAAGGCAAAGATCCGAATAGTTATTTACGCGGCAGCGAGGGCATTGATCCTTTTATCGCGCCTTTGGCGCACTGGGCAGTGAATCAACATTCGCCCATGGACGCGGAAATGTATCTGGATAAGATAAGATGGGAGAAGATAGAAGAGATCAAATCCGGCCATTATTTCGACACGGAATATCTTGCGGCATACGGTTTACAGCTTCAGATATTAGAGAGATGGGACAGGATTAATTCAGGCGATGGCATGAAAATTTTAGAAGGATTGACAGGAAAAACATGAACGCGGAAAGAATCGGGATACTAACCGGCATAAACGGGAACATGGCAACGGTCGAGTTTAAAGACCATGTCATGCAGAATGAAGTCGCTTTTATCGCGCATAATGAAGAGCGCCTTAAGTCAGAAGTGATACGCGTCAGGGGCAATGTCGCTGAACTCCAGATATATGAAGATACGAAAGGCCTCAAGCTCGGAGAAAGAGTGGAATTTACAGGCGAGCTTCTTTCCGTAGAACTGGGGCCCGGGCTATTGGGCCAGATATTCGACGGCCTGCAGAATCCATTGCCGCAATTAGCCGAAAAGACAGGGTTTTTCTTAAAAAGAGGATTATACTTGGAAGCGCTGGACGCTAAAAAAGAATGGGAATTTACGCCGGCCGCTAAAATCGGCCAGAAAATAAAACCCGGAGAAAAATTAGGATTTACGGCCGAAGGTATTTTTGAGCACTGGATCATGGCGCCGTTTATCTTAAAAGGCCAGGTTGAAGTAGCGAAGATAGCCGGTAAAGGCAGGTATAACATAAAACACTTGATAGCGGAGCTGAAAGACGAGAACGGAAATATTTATCCTGTTACTATGTCTCAGTCCTGGCCTGTAAAAGTGCCCATAGCATGCTTTGCCGAAAAATTAAGGCCTGTAAAACCATTGACTACAAAAATCAGGATTATTGATACGCTCATGCCGGTCGCCTTGGGCGGGACATACTGCATACCAGGGCCTTTTGGTTCGGGAAAAACAGTTTTGCAGCAGTTAATAAGCAAACACGCGGAAGTCGACATAGTTATCATAGCGGCGTGCGGAGAAAGGGCAGGCGAGGTTGTAGAGACATTGAGGGAATTCCCGCATCTTGTAGATCCCAGGACAAAGAAAAGCCTGATAGAGCGGACTGTTATTATCTGCAACACCAGCTCGATGCCGGTGAGCGCCAGGGAATCAAGCGTTTATACAGCCGTTACCATTGCTGAGTATTACCGCCAGATGGGACTAAATGCGCTTCTGCTCGCTGATTCCACTTCCAGATGGGCGCAGGCAATGCGCGAGATGTCAGGAAGACTTGAAGAAATTCCGGGAGAAGAAGCGTTTCCCGCGTATCTTGAAAATAGGATCGCCTCATTTTATGAAAGGGCGGGCCTGGTAAGATTACACGACGGAAGTTCAGGCTCTGTTACGATAGGCGGCACAGTGAGCCCGGCCGGAGGAAACTTTGAAGAGCCTGTCACGCAAGCCACATTAAAAGTCGTAGGCGCGTTTCACGGGCTTTCGCGCGAAAGATCAGACGCCAGAAGATATCCCGCGATAGACCCTCTTGAGAGCTGGAGCAAATACGCTAGTTTCATAGACGAGAAAGAAATAAAAAAGGCCCAGGCTGTTTTACGAAGGAGCTATGAAGTGAAGCAGATGATGAAGGTCGTGGGAGAAGAAGGCACATCTCTTTCGGATTTCGCGATTTACCTTAAAGGCGAGTTTATAGACGACGTGTATCTCCAGCAGAATGCGTTTGACGAAGTGGACGCGGCCACGATTGAAGAAAGGCAGAAATACGTGTTTCACGCGCTGCATGGGATCATGGAATCCGGATTTAATTTCAAAGATAAGGACTCCGCCAGAAAATTTTTCCAGGGCCTGAGGCAGGTATTTATCGAATGGAATTCGTCCGAGTGGCAGTCGGACGGGTTTTACAAAAAGGAAAACCAGGTAAAAGAAATATGCAAAAAATATATAACCGCATAATTCAGATAGCCGGCAACGTAATTACCGTTGAGGCGGGAGACATTGGTTACAGCGACCTGGCTGAGATTTATTCCGGGGCGGGAAAATCCCTGGCGCAGGTGATAAGGATAGACGGAGAGAGGGTGTATCTGCAGGTATTCGCCGGCAGCCGCGGCATCTCTACGGGAGATAAAATAAGATTTTTGGGGCATCCCATGAGAGTTTCGTTTACGGAAAATCTCATGGGCCGCTTGTTTAACGGGGCCGGCCTTCCCAGGGATAACGGGCCGAAGCTTGAAGAGAACATGGTGGAGATAGGCGGGCCTTCGGTGAACCCGGCGAAGAGGATTATCCCCAGAAAAATGATCCGCACCGGCATCCCAATGATAGATGTATTTAATTCACTCGTAGAGTCGCAGAAGCTTCCGATATTTTCAGTGCCAGGAGAGCCTTACAATGAACTTTTGGCCCGCATCGCGATGCAGGCGGAAGTGGATATTATAATATTGGGGGGCATGGGGCTTAAATACGACGATTATCTTTTCTTTAGAGATACCCTTGAGAAAAACGGGTCTCTATCCAGGGCGATATTTTTCGTGCATACTGCCCAGGACCCTACCGTAGAATGCCTGCTTGTGCCTGATCTGAGCCTGGCTGTAGCTGAGCAGTTTGCCTTGCAGGGTAAACGCGTCCTAGTGCTTCTGACTGACATGACGAATTTCTGCGACGCCCTGAAAGAGATATCTATTACCATGGAGCAGATCCCTTCCAATAGAGGTTACCCGGGTGATTTATACAGCCAGCTGGCGAGACGCTATGAAAAGGCGGTTGATTTTGATACAGCGGGGTCCATAACAATATTGGCTGTTACCACGATGCCGGGCGACGACGTGACTCATCCTGTTCCGGATAACACGGGATATATTACAGAAGGCCAGTTTTACCTGAGAAATAAGTCAATCGAGCCGTTCGGTTCATTGAGCCGCTTAAAACAGCTGGTGAACGGAAAGACCAGGAAAGACCATCGCGTTATCATGGACAGGATGATTCAGCTGTTCAGCGATTACAGGGAAACTCTTGAAAAGCAGTCGATGGGTTTTCATATGAGCGAATGGGACAAAAAGCTTCTTAAGTATGGCAGGGCATTCGAAGAGAAGATGATGGATCTTTCCGTGGACATACCTTTAGAAAAGGCCCTGAATATGGGGTGGCGGATCCTGGCTGAGAATTTCGAGCCTAGCGAGATAGGCATAAAGACGGAATTTATCAGCGAATTCTGGCCTAAAAGATAATTTAAGTCCACCTGCCAGGTGAGCCAATTGGCTCACCTGGCAGGTGGACAATGGTTTATATGCCGAAAATCAAATTCACAAAAGGCGAGCTTAAAAGGCAGCGCGACGCGTTAAAGAGATTTGAACGTTACCTGCCCATACTGCAGCTAAAGAAACAGCAGATGCAGCTTGAGATACAGCGGGTGCACGAAAGATTAGATTTGAAAAATCAGGCGCTGGA
>JAPLMD010000065.1 GCA_026387235.1 Candidatus Omnitrophota bacterium | reverse complement strand
ATCGATTTCATCGTAGTTCCTTGCTTGGGCTAAGCCGCGGGCAGAAAGAACCTTGGTAATAGAGCTTGTGAGCGTGGTTTTGCCGTGATCAACATGCCCTATGGTACCGATATTTACATGTGGTTTTTTACGCTCAAATTTGTCCTTTGCCATGTTAACCCTCCCTGTTTAAACTTTAATCGGTGGAGCTGCTGATGGGAATTGAACCCATGACCTCTTCCTTACCAAGGAAGTGCTCTGCCGGCTGAGCTACAGCAGCATAAATACCTTCTTAGCCAAACATTTATTGTGTTTGACTTTGCCGGACATCTATTGTAATCAGGCTAAATAGAGCACGTTAAGCGCTCTACGAAACCTGAAAATGCTGCTATCAGGGTATATAGAAGTAAGAATTTTACCATAAGTAGCTTATTTGTCAAGAAAAAAATTAATATTTTTTATTTATAACTTGCCTTAAAAGAATCATGAACACTAGGATAGAAAGAATTGCTATGCCCAATATAATCGAGAATGCGTGGAAAAAATTCTGCATAGGGATTTTTACGTTCATTGAAAAGATAGAAACCACTAATGTCGGCGCCATAATGGCGATAGTAATTATATTGAGGGTTTTCATCAGCACATTCAGGTTATTGCTCACAATGGATGCCCTGGCATCCATAAGCGAGGCAAAGATATTGGAATATATTTCCGCCTGTCTGTAGCACTGGTTGTTTTCTACCAGTATATCATCCAGGAGCTCCATCTGGTCCTGATTAAAACCTATCTTCGACGCATTATTTCTCAACTTCTCAATAAAGACGCCGTTTGAATTTATCGCATTTAAATAATATACTACGCTTTTTTCAAGCGTAAAAAGATTCAGAAGATATTTGTTTTCCATTGATATGCTGATCTTCTGTTCGAGATCATCCGCGATCATGTTAAAAACTTTTAGATGTTCCAGAAAGTGGTAAATTGATTTATACAAAAGCTTTAATATAATATCGTAATACGAGGTTACTCTCAAAAATTGTTTTCCGTTCAAAAAAATATTAACGTCCTCGGATAAAACAACAGCTATAATATCTTTAAAAACAAATACACCTATCGTACCCGATTTAAAAAGCAATTGGTCCTTGCCTGAATAGTTTTTTGGAAATTTAAAAATCGCCGCGGTATGATTTGCCTCAAATTCAAGGCGCGACAACTCGTCAGGGTCAAGCGCTGAATTCAATGTGTGCTCATCAACCTTAAGCTGGCCAATAAGAAATCTCCTCTCGCTTTCGTCAGGATTGACAAAAACAAGTACAGGGCTGTTCTCTTCCTGTGACTCGACAATTTTCTCATTTACTATCTGATAACGTTTAAGCATATTTTTCTCGGAGCTGGCGAGAGGAATCAAATTTGCGAAGCAAATTTGGTACTGAAACAGCGTCAAAAATGCGAGCACGGCGAGCATTTTAGCTGTTGAAGTACCTGAACTGACTAACCAACTCCTTTATCAAATATATTCTCGAAGGTCCTTCGAATACTCCCTGTTCGGTCGTATCCTCAGGATCAAATCCGCCTTCGGCGGATTTGGAGCTGGCGAGAGGAATCGAACCTCCAACCTATGGTTTACAAAACCATTGCTCTGCCGTTGAGCTACGCCAGCGTACAATTAATATATTCATTCGCCCTTCGACTGCTCCTTGTTCAGTCGCAGTCTCAGGACGATTTCTGTCTTCGACAGAAATCGGAGCGGGTGAACGGGATCGAACCGTCGTAACTAGCTTGGAAGGCTAGCGCTCTACCATTGAGCTACACCCGCGGAAAACTATTACTATTCACGTAAGCACAGTCCCGAGGCAACGTAGTCTTTTGCTGCTATGCGCCGAGGGGCAAACTAAAAATCATAATCAAAAGAACTTTACAAATCGACAATGTCAGTTTATAAAGTTGTTAGGGATGTCCCTCGCGACAATAAGCAAAAACTATGGTCGCTCGGGACTCATTCTGCCTATTCGGCAGAATTTCGGTGGGCAGAGAAGGATTCGGCGCCCTCCGCTTCGGCCTCGTCCGGAGGCCTCGGCACTTCCTCAGACATTACGTCCTCGGTCGCTCTGGGTCGGCCACTCGTCCTGCTAACCGGATGCTCCTTCTGTCGCATCCAGCAGGACTCCCTTCGAATCCTTTACGCCCTACAAATATTTCAGCTAACATGGTGGGCAGAGAAGGATTCGAACCTTCGTAGGCGTGAACCATCAGATTTACAGTCTGACCCCTTTGGCCACTCGGGTATCTGCCCAAATTTGCTTAATCCATTATGTCTGTTGTACCTGCTTTATCGCGTAGGGAATTTTCTCTAGTATATCTCCCGCTATTAGGCCTGTCTCTCCTTTATCTTTTGCCGCAAGATCTCCTGCAAGACCATGCACATAAACGCCTAGCCTTGCAGCATTAAACATATCTAATCTTTGGCCAAGAAATCCCGCTATAATTCCGGTAAGCACGTCTCCGCTTCCTGCCGTAGCCATGCCGGGATTACCAGTAGTATTTATATAATATTTCCCATCAGGCCCTGCCACTATAGTGCCTGCGCCCTTTAAAACTATCACAGCATTATAATCATGCGAGAATTGTTTTGCAACAATTAATCTATTATTTTTTATGTATTCCAGGGACTTATTGATAAGCCTGGACATCTCACCTGGATGAGGAGTGACTACGTAATTTGATTTTATTTTTTTGAGAATGCTCGTGCTTCTGCTTATAGCATTTAATGCGTCTGCGTCTAAAACCATCGGTTTTTTAATCCTCAGAATCAACCTGTTTATTAATTTCCGTGTTTCAGGATACTGTGAAAGCCCTGGTCCCAAAACTACAACATCCGAATTCTTAGCTTTTTTTAATATATCATTCTCTGCTTTTAAAGACAATGTTGATTCTTTTGTTTCAGCCAGGCTAAGAGTCATCACTTCTATAAGCTTTGCCGACATCGCTGAATTCAAAGAAGCAGGTATGCCTAACATAACCAGTCCCGCGCCTGAACGAAGCGCTGCGTTTGAACATAAGGCTGCTGCGCCTGTTAAACCTCTGGAGCCAGCCAGAATAAAAATACTGCCAAAATCTCTCTTATGGCTGTCTCTTGGTCGCTTCTTTAATAAGCCTCTGAATTCTCGTTCTATTCTGACATCCATAGCATTATGCACGGCGCGGTCATGACCGCACCTTACTCGTTTCTCCACAATATCGCATTGCTGACCGCGTAATTATTTGTATGAGACATGCTGACCATTATATTATCCAAATTATTCTTATCTGCAAATATCTTCGCTTCTTTGTGCAATATCACTTCAGGCTTGCCTTTTAAATCATTCAGTACTTCTATACTTTTTAAACGTATGCCTACTCTGGTATCCCCGAATGCCTTTAAAACCGACTCTTTGCACGCAAATCTCGCAGCCAGATTTTCATGCGAAAACTTTTTCTTGTTCGTATAAGAAAGTTCCCGCTTGGTAAAAACCCTATTAAGAAATTTATCGCCCCACATGTCCAAGGCTTTTTTTATCCGCGATACCTCTATTATATCAATGCCGATTCCTATAATCATATATTATTTCTTAATCAACTCTTTCATGTCCTTGACAGCTTTATGTAAACCTGTAAATACTGCCTTGGAGACTATGGAATGGCCGATATTTAGTTCGTTAATGCCTCTAATATTGGCTATCCGTTTAACATTTGCATAATTGAGGCCATGGCCTGCGTTTACAATAAGGCCGTTGGAACGCTTAAACCGCCCTCTGTTGTAAGTTCCTGCCTTTTTTCAGGCACAAGAGTAATCTGGTCAGGCCCAATCTTCAGGGCAATATCCACGATCTCCGGGTTTATTGACATTTCAAGATTAAATCTTGTGCTTACCCTCTTTCTGAGCTCTACGACGTCATTATCATTTATATGCCGCCTGTCTTCCCTTAGGTGCGCAACAATACTGTCGCACCCTGCCTTTTCGCATGTCAAAGCAGCTTCTATAAGGTCAGGCTCCATGCCCCCTCTAGCCTGTCTCAATGTTGCCACATGGTCTATATTAATACCCAATTTAGGCATTTTTTCTCCTGAAAATATTTTTATTTCACCGGCTTTTTATCATAGGATGGATTTTGAATCTGGTTTATAACCGAGGATTTATATAATTGCTTGGCCATCTCTTTTTCTTTGATAAGCTCTTCATTAACATAAAACCACGTTATTACGGCAAGTATCAAAGATATTATCTTTATCCAGAAATTATTCAAGAACCAGTTATTCATAGTCATTTCCCGTTCTTTTTGTCCGGCCTGTAAAGATTACTCAGTACCCTCTCCAATGATTCTCTGTCCAAGTCATGAGTAAGCCTGCCGCCTATCGCTACGGAAACTCCGCCTGTTTCCTCTGATACTACAATCACTATCGCATCAGTCTCTTCGCTCAAACCAAGAGCTGCCCTGTGTCTCGTGCCAAGCGTTGCTGAAATTTTAAGATTCTGCGTAAGAGGAAAAAGGCATCCTGAAGCAGCTATTCTTTCTCCTGCAATAACTATGCCGCCGTCATGAAGCGGCGTATTCGGCATAAATATAGTTATCAGAAGCTCTGAATTCACCTTCGCATCCATATCTATGCCGCTTTCTATGTAATTTTCAAGCCTTGTTTCTCTTTCTATAGCAATAAGCGCCCCTATCTTTCTCTTGGAAAGAAGGAAACACGCCGTGGTTATTTCTTTTATGATCTCTGACTCTTTGAGAAAAAATCTAGACCATCTGCGCTGCCCTATGTTGGCAAGGCCTCTCCTGATCTCCTGCTGAAATATTATAAGAAACGCCAATATCGATAATGCGAATATTTTTGTAAATATCCAGTTTATCCTTTCAAAACCCACCTGCTTCGTGATTATAAAAACCAGCGTTATTAAGATTATTCCTCTTAAAACATATACGCCCCTTGTGCCCCTGGCAAATATCAGAATGCCGTAATATACAAACCATAATATACCTATCTCTATGAGCATCTTGGCCAACAACAGGTGATCATTCATTATTTTTCTCCGCCGCGCGTAATTGCATCGCTAACCAAAACAGCTTGCTTTATTTCTTTAACGTCGTGTACTCTTATTATGTCTGCGCCGTTTTTGATCGCTATGGCCACCGACGCTATGGTTCCAAAAATCCTTTTATCAGGCTCAGCGCCTGTAAGTTTCCCTATAAAAGACTTTCTTGAAGGCCCGACAAGTACCGGCAATCCTAATTCTTTAAGTTCAAAAAGCCTGTTTAAAATCTGGAGATTGTGCTCTAGCGTTTTCCCAAATCCAATCCCCGGGTCTATTATTATATTTTCTTTTTTTATGCCGCCTGCTACGGCTTTTTCGATAATAGTTTTCAGCTTCCCTTTGATTTCCTGAAGCAGGTTTCCGTATTCAGGATTATCTTGCATTGTTTGCGGCGTACCTTTTATGTGCATCACCACAATCTTTGCGCCGAATTCCCTTACCACATCTATCATTTTCTGATCCGACCCCAATCCTGTTATATCATTTACTATCGATGCCCCGTTTTCCAACGCAAACCTGGCTACCTCTGACTTGGCAGTGTCTATTGAAATAATCGCGTTTATTCTTTTTGATAGCTTTTTTATGACAGGGATCGTCCTTTTTATCTCTTCTTCTATTGTAACAGGTTTTGATCCAGGCCTTGTGGATTCGCCTCCTATATCAATTATATCAGCTCCGTCCTCAACCATTCTCTCGGCTATTTCAACTGCCTTATCTATATCTTGATATACCCCGTCTCCGCTGAAAGAATCAGGCGTAACGTTCAATATTCCCATTAAGTAAGTGCGGGAACCGAATTTTATATCTTTCATGCCTTGTTTGGCAATTCTGTGCTATTAACAGAAGGTTCCGGAAAAACTATTTTCTTCACCTCTTCCGAATCCAAGACTTCTTTTTCAAGCAATTTTTCAGCAAGCGCTTTTAATTTATCAATATTGCCGCTTAATTCGTCTTTTGCTCTCTGGTAACACTCTTCCACGATCCTTCGTATCTCTTTATCTATCTCTACGGCTGTTGCTTCGCTGTAATTTCTTTCTTCAACGATATCGCGCCCAAGGAAAAGCTGCTCTTCTCTTCTTCCGAATGTAAGATGTCCGAGTTTTTCGCTCATGCCCCATCTCATTACCATATTTCTTGCAATATCAGTTGCCTTTTCCAGGTCATCCTGAGCGCCCGTTGAAAGCTCTGCGAACACAAGATCCTCGCTGGCCCTGCCGCCCAATATGCCTACTATCCTTCCGTTCAGTTCTTTTTTAGTCACAATATACCTGTCTTCCAGAGGCAATCTCATGGTATAACCCAGCGCGATGCCTCTCGGTATAATTGAAACTTTATGCAAAGGATCAGCCCCTGGTATGAGAAACGCTAAAAGCGCATGGCCTGATTCGTGATAAGAAACTATTCTTTTTTCCTCTGCGTTTATAACCCTTGTTTTCTTTTCAGGACCTGCTATAACCCTCTCAATAGACTCTCCCAGTTCTTTCATCTCCACGGTATCTTTATTCCTTCTTGCAGCCAGTAGCGCAGCCTCATTCACAAGATTAGCAAGGTCTGCGCCTGAGAAGCCGGACGTCTGCCTTGCGATGTATTTAAGATCAGCTTCTTTGCTTAGCTTGATGCCTTTTGCATGAACTTTCAATATAGCTTCTCTGCCTACGATATCGGGCCTTGAAATAACTATAGTCCTATCAAATCTTCCCGGTCTTAATAAAGCTGGATCCAGGACGTCCGGCCTGTTGGTAGCAGCTATCAATATAACCCCTTCCTGCGTATCAAAACCGTCCATCTCCACCAGGAGCGCGTTTAAGGTCTGTTCCCGTTCATCATGTCCGCCGCCGATTCCGGCAAATCTCTGTCTTCCTACAGCGTCTATTTCATCGATAAAAATAATACAACCTCTACCGCTCATCTTCGCGGATCTTTTGGCCTGTTCAAAAAGATCTCTTACCCTGGAAGCGCCGACGCCGACAAACATCTCTACGAAGTCAGAACCGCTTATACTGAAAAACGGCACACCTGCTTCGCCGCTCACTGCCTTTGCTAAAAGAGTTTTTCCCGTGCCCGGAGGGCCCATCAATAACACGCCTTTAGGAATCTTGCCGCCTAATTTCTGGAATCTCTTAGGGTCTCTTAAAAATTCTATTATCTCCTTGAGCTCTTCTTTTGCCTCATCAACTCCTGCAACATTATCGAACGTTATTTTTAATTTATCACCCGCTATCTGTTTTGCACGGCTTTTCCCGAACGAAAGTATCTTGCCGCCTCCCTGACTGCCCCTATATACAAAAAACCACAGGAATGCGATAAATAAAACCATCGGCCCGAGCGAATAAAAGATATTGGCCCATAACGTCTTTGGAGGTTTAACGTCGAAATCAGAAATGTTATTACGCAACAGATTAAAAAGTTCAGGGTCTTCCTGCGGGATATGTACTATAAAACGCGCTCCGCTGGAAAACTCGCCTTTCAACTGGTCTTCGACTTTAACTACGGATTTTATGGCGTTTGTTTCTTTATTAGCCTTAAGAAATCTGTAAAATTCGCCATAGCTGAGCTCTTTCGGAATGGCAGCGGATGGAAAAGAATCTATCCTGAAAATATATATGAGAAGTAAAAATAAACCTATCCAAAACAGCACATTTTTATTTATTTTATTTCCATTCTTATTTTCCATTTTCATAAGTCTCCTAGATTAGATACATATATTACCACAGCTTATTTAAATAAATCAACTTTTTATTAATTTCAAGATAATATTTGTCCTGTTTTTTGAAATATTTATCCCTGCCGGCAGGTTAACTACTGAATTTATCGGCCTATTATCAATCAATTCTTCGATTTCTTTCCAGTGCTGATACGTAAGCCTTCTCAGATCGCCTTTTAGCTTTTCCAATGCAGTTCTTAAAAGCCGCTTTCTTATTGCCTCCGGAAGTTTTTTAAATTTCTTCATATCTATCAGGATCTCTCCCTGCCCGATTTTCGACGCGCTCCTGAACTTTCTCTTTGCATATTTACTCAGAAAATCATTCTCTGTTTGCAAATTCTCCGCCATATTAGCAAGGACTTCCTTGATATTAGGGTTAAAATCTTTTTCTAAAAGAGGGATTAGCTCTAATCTAATCTTATTTCTTGTAAAAATAGTTTTTTCGTTCGAGGAATCCTTTCTGAATTTAAGAGCTTCTTCTAAAATAAAATCTTCCACCTCTTTCCTAGAAACCTCTATAAGAGGCCTTATTATTTTAAATCCTTGCATCTCTTTAACAGGGCTAATGCCTCCCAGGCCTTTCATGCCAGCGCCTCTTATTATTCTCATAAGCACAGTTTCAGACTGATCATCCCTTGTGTGGCCGACTGCTATTTTATCTATGCCTCTTTCCAGAGCCACTCGTTTAAAAAAATCATACCTCGCCAGCCTTGCAGCCTCT
>JAPLMD010000038.1 GCA_026387235.1 Candidatus Omnitrophota bacterium | reverse complement strand
GATTCCGCAAAAGCCTTTGCGGAATCAAGCAAAAATAAACGCCAGTCGGCATTTTTGCTTGACATAATTATTAGCCTATGCTATTTTATCATCACACAAAAAGGAGTATTTATGCCAATATTACACGCATCCTATAAAGATATAAAGAAAAGCGCAAAAAAGGCTTTGCGCAATCAATCTGCAAAATCCGAGCTGAAGACAGAAACAAAGAAATTTTTAGACCTTATTTCATCCAAAAAAATGGAAGAGGCTAAAAAACAGCTCAATTTCCTCATATCACAGCTTGATAAAGCAAGATCAAAAGGTATTATCCACAAAAATACTGCCTCGCGCAAAAAATCCCGCTTGATGAAAAAATTAAAAACCACCTAGTTTTTTCAAGAGCACATCTTAAGTATCAATCTCTCCAGCGCAAACCTTGACGGAACCTCTCCTGTCTTAATGTCGCTGTCTGCCTTAAGTATCTCTGCTAAAAGTTTTATTATCTCCTGCCTTTTAAACCTGATCGCGTAACGGGCCATCTGATCAAACTTTGTATTATACAGATTCAGTTCTTTCTGTATCTCAAACTTGCTTCTTATCCTCAAGAGTTCTTTCACCCTCAACAACATCCTGAACTGCCAGGACAAAAGCCCCAGCAGAAGTTCTGTTTCCCTTTTTTTATATTTCTGAATGCTTGTAAAAATATTCAGGGCTAACTTCACGTCTTTTTTTTCTATAGCATCCAAAAGATCAAAACTGGTTTTAAGAGGCGCCACATATATTACCTTTTCCACGTCTTGTTTTGTTATATCAGGCCTCTTGCCCGCGTATAGGATAAGGTTACCTATGCCGGAAGAAAGCACATGCAGATCGTTAGGAAGATTTTCTTTTATCATATTTACGGCATCAGCGCTTATCTTCTTACCGGCCATCCGCACTTGTTTCGAAATCCAGATATTTATCTCGGCATCCGTGAGCCTGGCAGCCCGGACAAGTTTTGCAAGCTTTGATGCCTCTAATATGAATCCTTCTCTTATCTTGGTTGATTTTGAATCTATCGCGAAAATAGAACTGTCCCTGGGATTTTTGAGATAAAAAAGCACCGATTCTTTATCGTTATCCGCAAGGCTGTCCGCATCTTTAAGAATCACGAATCTTTTAGGAGACATGAAAGGGGATGTATTCAAAATATCCAGCATCTCTTTCAGTTTAAAGTCTTTTTCTTTCGCGTAAAATACGTTATAATTCAAATCCCTGGTAGAGTTTTCCAGGAATTTAGACTTTAACCTTGCGAGTTCCGCCTCTTTTAAAAAATCTTCTTCGCCTAAGAAAAGATACGAGGTAAGCTCTTTGATGGGCATATTAAAGATGTTACCAGTTTTCCACTATCTTATTGATTATCCGCCTTGCAAGGTCTGACATCGCGTCATTTAAAGCAGCTGTTTCGGTTTTCTGAAGAGTCCCTGTTGTGAAATATGTGGCGTCGCCTGTAATATTCTCTTCTTCAAATAAAACCTTTAAGTCCTTCTGATTTATTAATTTAATGCCGCACACAATACTGATCCTGTATTCCTGCACGATCTCATTCTGATACCTTAGAGGGTCCTTTCTGTACTGCATAATCCGGCCTTCGAGCACCGCATCTGAAGAATTCCTGTCCGCCACCTTCAGGTTACCGTCCAGAAAAACCCTGCTTACAATCGCATCCCTTAAATCCACTTCAAGATTAGGCCTGTAGACTTCGTATTTATCCTTTGCGCTAACCTCTTTGGTGATATCAATATTGTTCCTGAAAGTATCCACGTGAACTGTTTTCACGTTATCAGGCAGGATTGTTTTCGTAGTATAGCCGCATCCTGCTAACAGCGCAGAACACCATAATACAATGGCGCCGGCGCGCCAAAACATTGGTTTATTTTTTTTCGAGTTCACTTAGCCTCTCCTGCGCTTTTTTTGCCCATTCCGTATCCGGATAATTCCTGATCATATCTTTATAGTAGATTATCGCGCTTTCAGGCGCGCGCCTTGCTTCATAAAATTTGCCCGTCTCGTACGCGTTTTCTGCTTCGCTTGACTTGAGCTTATCAACAACATTTTTGGCATCCTGCGCCATGTCGCTATCAGGATGTTTCTTCAAGAAATCCTCGAATTCTTTGCGCGCCAGATTAGTAGGGGTTTGATCATAAGCCGGCTTTACTGCAAGCAGTTTCGAACACTCTGCCAGCTGAAATCTCGCCTTGTCTATAACAGAACTGTTCGGATACCTGTCTATCACATCCTTAAACATGAGTATCGCGCTGTTGTAATCCTGGATATCTTTATAAGACATACCTGCCTTGAATCTCGCAAGATCCGCGTATTTGCCATATGGCGCGTTATCAGCCACTGCTTTAAATATCTCTATTGCTTTGTCCTTTGCAGGCATCTGCCACTTGCCTACTATCTTTATCTTCTTCCCTGAAAAGAATGCGTCAGCTATTTTATATTCCCTCTCGATCACTTCGTCTACTAATTCAGTATAAGGATAGGTGTCTATAACCTTCTGGTACGCCTTAAACGCCTCGTAAAGATTATCCAGGTCTTCCATTATGCGGCCCACGTAATACTGCGCAATAGGCGCTTCTTTGGAGAGAGGATAAGTTTTTAATAATTTTTTAAACTCTCTGAGCGCTTCTTTAAGATTCTTTGCTTCATAAAACTTCTGAGCATATACAACCTGATCCTCAGGAGTATCCTTGGCTGCAAACTTGGGATTTTCCCACCTCCCGCTCTCAGGGGTCCATATCCAATAACCAAAAGCAGGCCCTGCCATTATATACAATATAAATATAGCAACTATGCCTAATCTTTTCATATGTCTTCAGATTATACCAACTATATACAGGAAAATCAATGAATTTAAAAACTCGCCCTGGCCAGGCTGGGGCCATTCGGCACAGAGATGGTTTCGCCGTGCGCTACGGTTTACGGCTCCTTTTTTATACTGCAGGCAGTCTTGACAGTATAAAAAACTTCGCCGTAATTCCTTGCGCACCTATGTACAGAAGAATCAATTATGCCGAAACCTCTCAAATGTGCCTCAGGCCCCAGCCTGGCTCAATCAGCTATATAAGGATTATAATACCCCATTTTGAGGTTAGGGAAAGATTTTTTCAGGGATTGTATCAGTTGTCTGACCCCTATCATGTCAGAAGGCCGGATAGAACATTTTATGATCTTAAAATAAGCAAGCGGGTCAAAATTCAGGTTGCGCCATTGATTCATGTCTATTCTATAAATCTCTATAAACTTCTTCAATGCCTTGTATTCATCCTCTGAATCCGTAAAACCGGGCATAGTCAGGTAATTGATAGACACAAAACCATTTTTCTTTTTTGCTATCCGTATAGACCTTAACACATCCTTAAAAGCATAACCTGCAGGTTTATAATATCTATGGTAATATTCCTGCCTGACGCTGTTCATGCTGACCCTTATACTGTTCAGGCCGGCGTCGAATAACAAGGCTATTGCCTCAGGCCTGCTGGCATTTGTATTCATGTTTATCGTGGCCCTGCAGGTTCTGTATCTTATTAATCTTATGGATTTTTCGATTAAATCAGCCTGCAGTAAAGGCTCGCCTTCGCAGCCCTGGCCAAAACTGAGCACAGAGTTTTTTACGTTATGCGCATGAAATAAAGCTGTCTCCGCTACCTCTTCCGGAAAAGGCGTAAATTTTATCCTTGGCTGCGTCGCGGAAATATTTTTAGATTTTTGATATGAGATGCAGCCTGCGCAGTTTGCGTTGCAAGAACCTGATGTAGGCAAAGGGCATTCCTGCCTTAGTAAGAAATAATTTTGGGCGCCGGGACAGCCATGAATCAAGGCGCAATCCGCAAGATGCCTGATAAGTCTGTTGCAGGGAAATAACCTTTTTATTTCCCCCGCATTTTTTGCCACAGAATCAATATCTATAAATCTCGGGTCATGCCTGGAAGACCTGTCTACCCTTACTGCCGTAACATAGATATCGCCTTTATAAAAACCAGCTGCGGTATAACAAAAAAGCGGCAGTAACCTGTATCGAAGCAGCTCATAAGCAGCGCTATATGTGCCTGTAAATCCCGGTATTATAAATGCAGCTGCTGTAAAATAATTTTCTATTGTTTTAAAGGTCTTCCTCGTGATGTCGTATCCCACCGGCGCTCTTCCAGGAAGCATAAAAAGCTTGCTGCCCTCAGGCATTTTGATAAAATCTTCTTTATCCGGCCTGAAAAAACAACCTGCTTTCATCCCGGCAGTTTCAAACTCCGGGATATTAAATATCCTGCCTCTTTTATCTGATACGATTAGAGAAAACACGCTATCTGGATAGAAAATCTTTGCCTAATTCTTTTATTGTATAGGTATGGGTTAACTTGCCCTGCGTATTATACTTGTAGATTTTGGATTCATCCCTGTCTAAAAAATAGAAGTTAGAGCTGTCTGCAGAAAAAGAAATATTAGAAGACAAATTCATCTGGCACGCGCCTTTTTTTATGCCTATTGAAAATAAAATCCATGCGCACAAAAATCCTATTAAAAATATAAAAAATTTCTTTGCTATAATCATATATACCCCCTAAGCTAATACCCGGCAAGAGCTTCTTTCCACTAATTCAGTTGAAAGAATTATCCTTTTATTAGCTCTTATCTTTTTCTGGATAATCTGGTTAAGAGTTTGAGCAGCAGTTATAGCCATCTTATGCAAAGGCTGTCTTATGGTTGTAAGAGGCACTGGGCTGTAATTCAAGGCAAAAGGATTATCGTCAAAACCTATAACCGACATATCTCCGGGCACGCTGATCCCGTTCTCAAGGCATACTTGCATAGCCCCCACAGCCATTTCATCGCTTGCCGCAAATATCGCAGTAGGAGGAATTTTCATCCTTATAAGTTCTTTTGTAAGCATCCTGGCGGATTCTCTTCCAAAATCCCCGTATTTTATATAATCCTTTTTCTTTTCAATATCATGCCTATCCAGCGCCGTCAGATAACCGTTTAATCTGTCTATTGCAACCTGGGTCTTTAAGGCGCCTGTAATAGTGGCAATCCTGGAATGCTTTAACTTTATAAGATACTCGGTTGCGTCTATGCCCGCGTTAAAATTATCTATTGATATGCAGGATACAGGCAAGTCTTTTGTATAATAATTCATTATAACGCACGGAAGCCCTGCTTCTACAACTCCGTCAACCTGTTCTTCGTTGCCTATGATATCGGAAAATATTACCCCCTCCACGCTGGAGATATTTAAAAAAGTCTCCCCGTTGGTAATATGCAGCAATAAATCCATTTTCATGCGCTCTACCGCAATCCCTACGCCCTGTAAAATCTGAAGGGCATAGAATGAATGAAATATATCCCCATATCTGGGTATAATAAGGCCTATCGCGTTATTATTACGCTTAGATGCCAGCCGCTGCGCGCTCAGATTAGGCCTGAACTTGAGTTTTTTGATAACATCCTCCACCTTTTCCCTGTTATATTTTTTTACGGAGGTTAACTTATTAACAACCCTTGATACAGTGGCTATTGATACGCCCGCTTCTCTCGCTACGTCTTTGATATTTTTTATCTTCATTTTAATTCTTCTCCTTCCGGACTTAAAATACTGGCAGTAACGAATATTAAAAGATTTTTTCTTCTAGTGCTGTCCGAATCCTTTCTGAAAAGCGAGCCTATGATAGGCAAATCCCCTAAAAATGGGACCTTTGTCCTGGTATTTGTCTTGGATTCTTTTATTAATCCTCCCAGCACTATAGTATCCCCATTCTGCACAATTATATTCGTGCTCAGGTTCCTTGTGGTAAATTTCGGCAGTTTTACTTCTCCGCTGTATTCAAACGCATTGGCAGTGGCCTCGCTGACCTCGGGATTTAAAGTCAGCGTTATAGTCTCTTTATCTTTCCCGACGCTAGGAGTAACATGCAATAAAATGCCTATAGACCTTGTCTCAAAACCCTGCGGGACATTAACAAATCTGGTCTCTTTGACGCCTTTATTATCGGTATCTGCAAAATCACCGTCTCCGTTTAAGTCCTCTCTTACAAGAGTCGGCTCATATCTGGTTGGATACACAAACTCATCCGCTATTTCTATAGTGGCTGTCTGATTATTTAACGTGGTTATTTTAGGGGCAGACAATGTTTTAGAATTTGTCTTTTTGTCAAGCGCGTGCAGGACCGCTGAGAACTGAGGCTTTGTCAATATGCCCTGATAGGTAAGATTTAATCCTTCGTCCGGCGAACCTGTAAATGTTGAAAACCTTGAACCTGTCGGCGTGCCTACCTGAGTAATCGCGCCGTTTTCCGTTCCGCTTAATTCTTGTTTATTTATAGCCCACGGGCTGTCCAATGACAGATTGACTCCCAACTCGCTGAGGTCAGTAATATCTATCTCTATAAACCTCGCTTCCACAAGAATTTGCGTAGCGTCAACGTCCAGATTATACAATATGTCTTCTATGATTTTAAGATTAGACGGCGTATTCGTTATTATCAATGCCCCTGTGCGTTCGTCCAGATTAATCTTGGAATCGACAGGCCACATAACCGCATTCTCAAGTATATCCTTTATTGTTTTTATCTTTGATATCGCAGCGCCTCCTCCTGATCCGCCCTTAGAGCTCCCTGTCATTCCGCCGAATTCAGTAAACATCGCTAGGCCCTGGTCCAGAAAATACATCCTGGTCTCAGGCGTCTCGCTATCCATATTATCCAAAGTATCCACCCATACCGCATTTTTCTCTATCCTGTAAATAAGCCCCTGGTTCCTTAGTATATATTTTAAAAGACTTTCCAGGGGCATGTCTTTGACCTTAATGGCGACCTTTTTTTCTGAAAGCTTTACGCCGCTGCCCGGGATTATATTAACATCCGTCGCCTCTGATAAAAAATCAATGACATAGTCCAGCCCCACATCCATGAAATCTACGGTAATAGGCGTTTTGAGTTTTTTTCTTATCTCAGGGACCTCTATAATGGTGGATTTATCGCTAGAGACACTGTCATCACCTTTGACAGACTTCATCTCATACGCAAAAGAAACCTCTGGGCTTAAAAATAAAATTATGAACAAAAATATGCGTATCAAAAAATTCATGGCCATTTTAATATTTTGCGTCTATGCTGTCAACGCTCGCAACCTTATTCTGTTCCATATTCATGATACTCGCGGTAACGAATATCAGAAGATTTCTTCTTTCTTTCGTGTCAGTGTTCTTTTTGAATAACCCTCCCAATATAGGTATATCGCCCAACACAGGTACCTTTGTCTTTACATTTGTGCTTGTCTCCTTTATAAGCCCGCCAAGCACTATTGTTTCGCCATTCTTAACCATTACGCTGGTGCTTAGATTTCTTGTGGTAAATTTAGGTATGTTGACATTGCCTGAATACGTAAAAGTCCCGGCGTCTTCGCTTACCTCAGGAGTCAATGCAAGGGTTATGTTCTTCTTGTCCGACCCGATGCTCGGCTTAACATGTAAAAGTATCCCTACATTTCTTGTCACGAAATCCTGCGGCACGTTTACCCATTCTGTTTCTCCCGCGTCATCAAAATCTCCGTCTCCGTTTATGTCATACTGCACAAGGCTGGCCTCATATCTTGTAGGATAGATATATTCTTCTATGACCTCTATGGTAGCTGTTTGGTTATTTAAAGTGGTAATCCTGGGAGCGGACAATGTTTTCACATTCTGTTTCTCCTGAAGCGCATGCATAACCGCCTGAAATTGCGGATTACTCAATATCCCCTGATATGTAAGATTGAATCCTTCGTCCGTACGAAGGAAATTAGAAAAATTCACGCCGCTACCGTTACTTACTCCATATACATTATCGCCCGTTCTATTTTTGTCCATAGCCCACATGCCGTTCAGTTTCCATTCTATTCCTATATCATTCAGATCGCTCACGTTTATCTCCAGAAACCTTGCCTCGATTAAAACCTGCATCGGAGTTATGTCCAGATTATATAAAAGGTTCTCTATGGTCTCCAGGTTGGAAGGGGTGTTGCTTATGACAAGCGCTCCCGTGCGTTCATCCAGAGTTAATTTTGAATCCTTCGGCCAATCAACTGAATTCTCAAGGATATTTTTTACTGTCTTGACTTCTGAGGAAACCTCAGAAGGCTTGGATTCGCTTTCTCCTTTATCTGCGCCTGATCCGGCCTGGGTTGAAAATTCTGCAAATCTGCCTATACCTTGGTTTAAAAAATATACCCTTGTATCTATCTTTTCATTGCTGATTTCATCCTTCGTAGCTACCCAGACAGCATCTTCTTCTATCCTATAAACCAGATCCTGGGACTTCAATATATATCTCAAAGCCTCTTCAAGAGGCATATCTTTTATTTTTATACTCACCCTTTTTTCAGCCATATCTATGCCGGTAGAAGGAACCATATTTACACCTGTAGTGTCTGATAAAAAACTCAAAACATAATCCAACCCCACGTCTTTAAAATCAACGCTTATGGGTATCTTAAGCCGTTTTCTTATCTCCGGAATTTTCACAATAGGCATTATCTTTTTTTCGCTTTCTAGTTTAGCCGTCTTTTCTTCGGGCATTATATGTTTTTTAGCCACATCGAGCATCATTTTTTCTTCCGTAAGCTCTCTTACCTTATTTAAAGCAGATTCTTCCACCTTTAATTTCTTCATTTCTACATAATGTAATATCTCCTTGAACTTTTCATTTTCAGGAAATTCCTGCATTGCTTTACTCACTAATACCTCTGCCTCATCAAGCCTTTCTCCCCTAATACTGCTTATTATGCTGTCCATCAGAACCGTTATATTCTTAACCTTGTCCATGGACTCTTTTGCTTTTAATCTCTGCTCGAAAATTCTTTTAAGCGCCTCTTTCTCTTTGTCCTTTCTTGCCATCGCCAGCCTCCGGCGCTCCGCCTCTATATCCATCTCCATCTTAGCACGCCTTATTTCTCCCATTTTAACAAGAAGCATCTTTTCTTCACTTCTCTTAATCTCCTGCCGCATGCTCTTTATATAAGAGTCTGCCTGGCTTACCAGCGGACTAGAGGGATCTATCTCTTTTATCTTCTTAAACTCTACCATGCTGGAAGGATAATCCCCGGACCTGTAATATCCCATGGCATTTTCAAATACAGTCTTTATATCCCGCTCTTTTTCGTATAATTCTTTCTTCTTTGACTGCACTTCTTGGACAATTTTCTCGCCTTCTTTTTTAGCGATAGCCTCCGCCTCGCCCACCACATCCTTTTTTATCCTTTCCCATTTCTTTTCTTCCATAATCATCAGATCTGCCATGCGGGCTCTGGATTTTTCAATGTATATCTCCGCGAAAGGCGTAAAATAAACTTCATTGTTCGCCTTTTCCACATTAATCAATTTTTCAAACAGCAAGACCGCTTCCTTATATTTGCCTGACTCGAATAAGAACATCGCCTCTTCAAAATATCTCCTGAGATCAAATTTTGAAGCGACAACAGTCTTTGTAAAAGAAGAATTCACTGAAGCAAATATTCTACAAGGCAAAAATTGCGGCGTTATCAGCGCTGCCATTATTAACCCTATATAAAATGGAGCCTTATATCTTCTCATTTAGAGCCCTCTGGTTCCTTGGGATCCGCATCCGCTGCTTTTTTTTCTTTCTTCTCTTCCTTGACGGTAGATATCGCAATTTCTTCTCCGTCTTTTTTTATAAGCCGGATTTCTTTTTCGTCTATGCCTAAAACGGTAAAATTGTCTGCTGTATCGCCCTCCTTAACAGAAAAACTCTTACCGGTATTCTCATCTTCTATGATAGCAATGACACTGCCCCCCAGTGTCATTCTGCCTTTATAAACAAACGCCGGTTTTTTGGGTTCTTCCTCTTTAAAAGGTATAATATCTGTCTTTCTCTCATCTTTTACTTCAGAAACCGGCTTTAAGAAAATGCCTCTTTCCATAAGAAAGGAGTAATCTTCGGATGTCTCCTGTTTTTTAAAACCATCTATGTCCTGGTTATCCGCGGCTATATTTTTTTTGGCCTTTGCTTTTTCTGTCACAGATTCAATATCCTTCAAAAACTCATCGGATGATTGCCTCTTCTTTTCTTGGACATTAATACCTATCATTATGGCAGCAAACGATACAGGTAAAAGAAGCCAGAATATAAATTTTTCCCTAATAATCATTTTTCTTCCCTCGCAACCATAAAACTACTCAGGACCAGGCTTATTTCCACGTCGCCTGAATCAGGTTCGATACTTTTTACGTGTAATTCTTTCACGCTGATAACAGGGCTCGCGTTTTTAAGTTCCAGCAGAAGATTCATAAGAGTCTTAGTGCCTGTCTTTATTGAGATCTGGATCGGCAGTTCGGTATAAAACAGCTTTTTTGAAACAGGCTCTATATTTTCAATGGACTTGAGCGGTTTCAGCGCATAAACATCTGAGCCTCCGTTCTTCAAAAGTATTTCAACCACAAATTCTATAATCTCAAGCTGCCTCAAAAGCACAGGCACCATATTGTCCTTGGGAAGGCCGTCTCCGAATCCAAGATTCTCGGGAAGCTTCACGCCTTTCGCAGCTGAGTCTGATTCAAATTTCTTCATGGTAGAGTGAAGTTTTTCTATAAAATAAAGGCCCGCCTCCGCATTCTTCTCCGACAACCTAGCCTTTTTCGGATCTACAAAATCCACCAAGTCGGAAAATTTCTCTTCCAGAGAATTTTTTTCCTTTTCCATCTTTGCAAAACTTTCTTTTGAAGGTACTGTGCCCGTAAGCGTGATAAATCTTTTCATATCGCTTATCTTCCGTTCCAGTTCCTCATCTATTATTGAGCGGCCTTCTCTAAGAAACGGGCTTAGAAAAAATATATAAATCCCGGCCAGAACAGCAAAAATTATAAGGCCTTGTTTTAAAATATTTTTTTCTCTCGGCGTTTTAAACATATCAGCTCCCTGCCAGAACAACATCCATAGTAATGCTGAATTTTACCGTCTCTTCTCCTGTATTTTTGTCGTTTTCCACAGAAGATGATACAGGCCGCACGTCGCTGAAACTCGGTAATGCCTTAAGGCCAGACACAAAAATATTCACTGACTGGTAAGAAAGCGCCTTTCCGTTCATATCCATCCGCCCAAGGCCGCTTTTCTCTATCGAAATAATTCCTGAGACATCGGTAATCCAGACATCCTTTGGCATCATTTCTGAAATGGCTTTAAATATTCCGAGCCACACAGCCCTGGAAGATGCTGTCTGATAAAGCGCGTCCATTTTCCATCTCAGAATGTTTTCCTCTTCGCGTATCTTTTTTATCTTCGGCTCATAGGTCCTGTACGTTTCTATCATTCCCTCTACCTTATCAAGCTTGATTTTCTTTGTGTAGTAGTCCTGGCGCACAAAAACAGAAAAGCTTATAAGCATCAAAACGCCCATGGCTATTGAAAGTCCGGAATAAAGCCGTTTCTGAAAAGAATATTTTTTTTCCGATATCATTTCTTTCAGAAAATTCACTTCTATTTTTAAATCAGTTATACCCCTAAGCGCAGCGCCTATAACCGTAGAAAACTGGGTTTTAGGCCCACTTGCCTCAAGCTTTTGAAACACACCCTTCGATATTCTTAATTTTCTGAAAGGATCCAGGATCTGCGGTTTTATGTTGAATTTTGAAACAAACGCAGACTCCATGCTCTCCATGATGCTGCCGCCGCCTGTCAGGAAAAACCGGTCTATTTTTTTCTCTTTCGGCGCATCTTCTCCTGCCTGCATAAAATAATATTCTATGGATCTTTCTATCTCCGCTAAAAGCTCTTCTATCCCCTGATCTTTTGCCTCTTCAATCCTTTCGCCTGCTATGGGAAAACTCCTTAACCATACACTACCTCTATTAAATATAATGAAATTAGTGGACTTTGCGCCTATATCAAGTATTGCCCCCAGGTTCTGGTCATCAAAATCCTCATTGAATGCCATGCAGTTATAAATACTTACAGGCGCTACATCTATTAATTCCGCGGACAACTTAACTGAGTTCAATTTTAAAATCATTTCCTCTACAAGATTCTTCTTTATCGCTACTATCACTGCTCTCTTAGATGCATTTTTATCTTTATTCAGAAGAGACCAGTCCCACATAACCTCGTTCAGACTGAAAGGTATCTGATTCTGGGCCTCGAATTTCATGGTCTGTTTCAATTTATCTTCTTTTATCTGGAGAAGCTTTATGAACCTCACAAAAACAGACTGGCCGCTTACCGATATGTTTACAAACTTGGATTTTATATTGTTCTCTGATAATAACTGAGAAATAAGCTGGCTGGTAATTTTATCTCTGTCGAGTTTCATATCTTTCGGAATTTCTTTTATGCCGATTTTGGTCAGCATAATACTGTCCTTCTTTTTTTTAAGCTCAACGAGTTTTATAAAGCGCGTGCCTATATCTAAAGCTATAGAACTTGCCTTAAACTTGGTCATCTATCTCGTCCTTCCCATTATAGCCCTGAGTTTCTTAACATCATCTTCTGTGTATTCTCTCCAGCCATTAAGGGCATTTCTCTTGGCAGCCGGGAATAATTTCTTATTTTCATATCTTATAAGCGTCTGTTTTGATATACCCAGGAACTGCGCTGTCTGGATGACAGAGTAATATTTTTCCTTCATATATACCACCTCGCTATTTAATAACATGTTTAACCCCTTAGACAATTCAGGCCGAACTTTTTATACATTCGGCCTTCATTTAGACTCAAAACCCTATCGCAAAAATAATATAGCCTGATAGGGAGTGATATAACTATATACTATCTGATAGTATTTGTCAAGGGCAGTGCCAAAAAAAGGCTCTATGTCCTAGGCTCTAATCTGAATGGAACTCATTGAAAATGGAGCCCACCAGGGCTAAAGCCCGGGGTTCTTTGGGCGGAATACAAAGTCCTGAGCGAAGGCCGAAGGGCTGAGCCCGCCGTTGTTGTTTCTGTGGCGGGCGAATGTATAAATAGGTTAGGTTATTCTTCTTTCCAGAATTTAAAAGGCTTCTTTTTTTCAGGCTCAGGCTTTAAAACGCCTTTTTCGCTTATGGTCCAGGTTCTTTCTGCGGGGGATGGGTCTATTTCATCAAGGTCTATTTTGGAATTTTTATTAACATCTTTTGCAGCCTGGACTTTGAAATAATGGTTCCCTTCTTTAAAATCTTTCCTGGCAACTGAAGTGTCTTTAGACCAATCAGACCATTCCTCATCATCAAATTTCCATCTAAATATGCAATCTTCCACGCTTCCCTTAAAGGTAAAAAGGGCTTCTTTGGATTTTGTCAATAAACTTGGCCCGCTTGTAATTATGGTATCAGGCGCTATTATTATAAGCTCTATTGTATCGCTGAAGATCTCTGATTCATTGCCCGCCATATCTTTAAACTTTATATAAACTTTGCGAGTACCGCTTATAGGAGTAAGCGCACAGTTTTCTTTCTTGGTTTTAAATAATTCCCATTGCTCGGTATCAAAAACACCGTCATTCGAAATCACCATACTCTGAACCTCTGTCGTGGAATCGCTGGCTCCCAATACAAGATTAACATATACAGAATTTGTAACAGCATCCTGATTATTTATTATAACGTATCCTGTAGGGCCTTTTGTATCAACAGTAAAACTCCAAACCAATTGAGAAGTCTTGTTGCCAACAAAATCGGATGTTTCGAGAGACACAACATTATCTCCTTCGCTTAGAGGAACAGACGGGATATATACAATGTTTTGGGTTTTGTCATCATAGGCAGCGCTTACACTTGATTTATTTATAGTCATATTTATGGCGTCAGGATTCATTCCGCTTTTATCATCGCTGGCGCTGATAGTAATCACTGGTTTATCAGTAGCCAGGATAGAGCCTTTTGAAGGAGAATAGTTTCCTATCACAGGGCTGCCCCTATCTATCCATATCTCAAAAGAAGCTGTTTCTCCCCAGTTACCGGCGGAATTCTCAGCCTTAAGGTTAAATACCCTGACTCCATCTCCGAGAAGGTCTGAAGGAGTCTGATAAGAATTACCTATTGTATCAACCTGGTTATCGGGTGATCCCCCCCATGCATAACTGTAGCCTACAGGCTGCGCGCCCTCCGCAGGATATTCCCAAGACATGTATGGGTCTCCGTACTCCTGCCATAATTTCGTGGGTATATTTGCGCCTCCAGGAGCAGTTTTTGCCCATATTACAGGCACGTCCATTTTCCCGGTTGCGAGTTTAAACCCATTTGTAGCCACTTTCCAGCCCGAATAATCATATCCATCGCTTACCCTCACCCGCCATTTGTAGTCTATATAACCTTCTGTGGTAGGAAGCAGGGGCGTGGTATATTCCTGAGTACCGGATTTAACAATGCCTGATTCTACGTCTATTGTTTTAAAATTATCCTTGGATATCTGAACCTGGTAATAACGTTGAGGGTCTTTATCTTTATCCGTAACTACCCATTTTAGCGTAGGAGGATTGTTGTATGTCGCCTGGCCGTCGTTATATGCTGTTATGGCTACATCAGGTATGGCATTTGTAGTAGGAAGTAATCCGCCGTATATCTTATAACTCGTACCCGTGGCAACGTTGGTGCCTAACGGATAGCCTATGCTATTCTCTGCATTATAACTTTTCGAAACTCCACTGGCTCCTCCGCTATCCGCCAAAGCCGTGTGTAATTTATAATTTTTACTGCTGGCTATGCTGGCAATTGCAATGCTTGAGAAAATAAAAAAGACCGCTATAAAAAATACAGCGGTCTTTGATATAAAATATCTTTCGGATTTAATGCTACGCATACTTGGTTTAATTATATCCCAGCCGTATAAAAAATCAAGGATAATTTTAACGTTCGATGTATTTTGAATAGTTAAGTTACATTCTAACCATATTGACTCTGCCTAGCCCAGCGAGTTGAAAGGCCTTTTTGACGCGAGCGGGCATGGTGCCCTGGCCAGGTATTTCACTTCGTTTAGCATTGCCCTGGTCCTGAGGAGCACATTCGCTTCGCTCAGTGTAAACTCCGCGACGAAGGGCGAGCGTCAAAACGGAGCAAAATTTCCTCGCTGGGGAAATTTTGCGTCCTTGAAACCTGCTGGGCT
>JAPLMD010000052.1 GCA_026387235.1 Candidatus Omnitrophota bacterium | reverse complement strand
GAATAACTTACAGCATGCAGCCGGTATAATATTTATTGTTATCGGGCTGGGATTTGATATATTTGGCTGCATAGGGTTACTCAGGCTTCCAGATGTATATAACAGGCTGCAGGCTACAACCAAATGCGTTACCTTGGGCACATGCAGCATTCTTTTAGGCACGTTTATATTAAAAGGATTATGCGCGACAGGGGTAAAAGCGATTCTAGTGGCAATATTTTTGCTTCTTACTTCGCCTGTTGCTGCGCACGCGCTTGCAAGAGGCGCTCATAAATCAGGCGTAAAACTCTGGCCTAAGAGCGTAGTGGATAAATACGAACAGGACGGTAACTGATGCGGTATCCAAAATTAAGAGAATTAAAAGAAGCTATAACAGCGTTAATAAAAGGGCCGTATACGTCTAAATTTCCGTTCGAGCCGCACGTGCCTGAAAAACGTTTCAGAGGGAAACCGGAATATTTTAAAGACGGATGCGTGGGTTGCAAGGCATGCGCAGAGGTTTGTCCGACAGACTGTATAGAGGTAAAGGATATTCCTGATGCGGAAACGCCGGTTAGGAAATTAGAGCTGCATTATGATTCCTGCATATTCTGCGGGCAATGTCAAGCAGCGTGTATTACCCAGGAAGGCATAAAACTTTCCAATAAATTTGACCTGGCAATATTTGACAGGAGCCAGGCAATAGAATCTGTTGAAAAAGAATTGGTTTTATGCGAAGGCTGCGGCTGTGTAATCGGAGCAAAAGAGCATCTGGCATGGGTTGCGAAAAAATTAGGGCCATTAGCTTATTCAAGCCCTACGTCTTATCTATCTGCTTTGAAAGAACTTAAATTAGCATATCTTGATATTCAAAAATCAGAAGAACTTACCCGCCAGGATAGAATTAAAGTGCTTTGTCCAAAATGCCGCAGAGAAGTGACGCTTAAGACATAATTTTTCCTTAATTTATGATAAATTTAAAAGATGTATTAAAAGGCAAAGTCGTTATTCTCTGCATAGGAAACATTGAACGCGGAGATGACGGATTGGGCCCGTATCTTGCCGGGATGATAAAGGGCAGGGTGCCTTATGAAGTCATAGACGCAGGCGCTGCGCCTGAAAATTGGACAGGGGTTATAACCAGATTAAAGCCAGATACTATCGTCATGGTGGATGCTATTTATTTTGAAGGAGAGCCCGGAGAAATAAGGATTTTTTCAGGAGAAGACCTGCGTTCCGGGAAAATCTCAACGCATGATGTTTCTCCAAAATTATTGATAGAATACCTGAAAGAATCCACCAAGGCAGATATTTACGTATTGGGAATAAAACCAGAGGCAAATAGATTTGGCGAAGGGCTGAGCAAGTCAGTAAGAAACTCTTTAGAAGAGCTGGAAAGGTGTTTATTGAAGGAATCGCAGTAACATTTGATTTGGTTAGCTTGACAATAAGATATTCATGTGATAATCTTTTTCTTACCATGGCTATTGTAGAAATGGAATTAAATAAGATAAGGATAGACGAGAATAGGGGCGAGCAGGTTATTGTGCTCAAGGAAAAAGAGGGTGAGCGCATATTGCCTATAGTGATAGGCATAATGGAGGTAACCGCTATTAAAATGAAGATAAGCGGCGTAAATCCTCCGAGGCCTATGACGCATGATTTATTTTATAACGCGATAACCCAGCTGGGCGCAAAAATAGACAAAATAATTATCACTAAATTAGAAAATAATACATTTTTTGCAAAGCTTATTATATCAGTGAATAGCCGCATAGAAGAAATAGACGCCAGGCCGAGCGATAGCATTGCGATAGCCATACGGGCCAAAGCCCAGATTTTTGTAGACGAGCAGGTCCTGGATAATGTTTCAAATAATATAGAATAAGTAATCCTCCCTGATCGCAATAAATTTTCATATATATAGATATTTCATAGAGTTATACACAATATTTACTGTCAAAACGCATTGAATATGCCTGATTTATTAGGTATACTTTATAGTGCAGGGGGGGTTGCTTGTGAAGAGTTATCGCAAGGGGATAACTATAATTGAAGTTGTTGTAAGTATGATGATAGCAGGCTTTGTATTAGTCGGGATGCTGCAGTTATATTCTTTAGGAGCCGCGCAATCTAATCTTGCCAGGCACAAGGTCATGGCTGTAAACATAGCCCAGGCAGAAATAGAATCCTTAGTCAGCGCTACCTATGAAGGGATAACTCTCAGCAATTATCCCATGACTAAGACTGTTAAAATAGATACCGGCAAAACAGACAATGCAAGTGATGATATTAACGGGACAATGATTACGAGTATTTCTAACGTGAGCGAAGGATATAAAGTTACAGTGGATATTTCATGGACAGATTATTACGGCGCGATGAGCGAAGTATTAACGTCTACCATAACGTCATATTTATAAAGGCATATGAAAGAAAAGGGGTTTATTTTAATAGAATTAATGGTGGCCGCAAGTATTATGCTGGTTGTCTTTGGCATAGTGGCTTCAACTTATTTGATTACTCAAAAGCTGTGGGAGGGAGGATTTACGCAGATCGCTTTTCAATCTACAGGCAGGGTGGCGTTGGATAAAATTACAAGGAATCTGCGCCCCGCGATAGCTGCCACAGCATTAGATAACGGCGATAAAATAAGATTTGTGACAGATCCTAACAGGACTTATAGTAATGCTTCTGATGATATAACATGCGAATATTATATTTCAGGGACGAATATTATGTATGACCAAAATACTGTTATTTCCGGTAACGAGGCCGTCTTATTGCGTAACGTGTCAAAAGAATCAACTATTCCATTTTTTCAAGTTTCGGGCAATTTTGCGGTTATCACTTTTAAGGTTTATAAAAATGACGCAGTGTACGGAACTCATTGGTCGAGCATGACGACTTCTATTGATATGAGGAATATATGATATGAATAAAAAAGGTTTTGCCTTAATTGTGGTTATGGCTTTTTTGAGCCTGCTTTTTATGGGAGGCAGTTCTTATTTATACATGACTACCAGCGAAACCAGGCAGGCTGAAAGACAGGCAGACGGTCAAAAAGGATTCTTTCTGGCAAATTCAGGCATAGAAAGAGCTGTGTGGAAGATAAAAAACAACAGCATAAATCCAAATCCAGAAACCTTCAGATTGAAAGGGACGAATGCCCCTATTAATTATCTCGAAGATGAAGATATAACTGTCACTATTACCAGCCTGGGCAGCAATATGTATCAAGTCAGCTCTACAAGCGCAATCGGGAATTCTACCAAGACATTGAATGCATTAATGCAGAAAGATCCTCAGGCTCAGGTTTTTGATTATGGCTATTTTATAAATAACTGGGGATGGTTTTATGGAAGGGGGCTGACAGCAAAGGGCGATGTGCGTTCAAATGGAAGATTTGATTTCAGGGATAATCCTATGGTAGAAGGCAATATTTATGCGGGTTTTGAGATTGCTGACGGCGGCCAAGGGATAAGAGGTTCCGGCGGCGATAGGGATGCAAACGGAAATTATCCGCATCAGTATCCTTATTCCGATAAGCTGGACATGCCGAATCTTAATGACCTGTCTTATTACGAAAATATAGCAAAGACTAAGAGCGGGTCAGTGACGGTAGACGGAGTCACGCTTATAAACAATGTTTTTGGGGATGACCCAGGAGAGAGCGGGAATATTGTTTTAATCGGCACGAGTTCAAAACCCATAGAGATAAGCGGCACAGTTGTTGTAAGAGGCGATGTGGTGATAAAGGGCGTGATAAAAGGCCAGGGAACTATTTATGCGGGCAGAAATATTTATGTTGCCAATGATCTTACGTATAAAAATGCCCCTGGGAGCCCGAGGCCTAGCTCCAATAATCCTGACGCGCTGGATAACTGGGTTAACGCTAACAAAGATAAAGACCTTGCTGGTTTTGCGGCAAGAGAAAATATTATTTTAGGGGATTATACAGGCAGGACAGGAGGCTCCTGGTCCGCAAGCAGTTATCTTTTTAATATGGGAGATGAGGATGTCGGCCGAGACGGGATTCCTGATACGCATGATACAGGAGAAGGCAATGGAATATTCGAACCCCAATATGAAGACTTGGACGCAGACGGCGTAAAGGATAATAATTATGGCTGGTCCAATGTCCAGACTCAATCGTCTATAAGAAATTTTGCGAATTGTCCAACAAGCGTTTCTAATTTTGGCGACATAGCTACTAACAGCCTTAACAAAATAGACGGAGTTTTTTATACAAATCATGCTTTTGCGGGCAAGATTGGAAACGGCGCTGCTGTAAATGGCGCGATAATTTCTAAAGACGAGGCTATCATATACAGCAATACCTTCACTATAAATTATGACGAAAGGATACATTCGAGATATTCTTCCGGACAGAATAGATTGATAGACGTAGGGCTTCCGTTTTCTAAGAAAGTGGGTATTATAAGGTGGTGGGAATGAGGATAATTCTAATAGTTGTTTTGATGGTTTTAACGCAAGCAGGTCCTATCTACGGTCTCCGGCTGTCTGATACCGAGATAGACAAAGAAAAAAACAGGATAGCGGAGAATATAGCCTCAACAAGAGAAGAGAGGGAAAAAAATCTTCATCCTTTTGTGCAGGATGCTGGAGAAGGCGCGAAAGATCCGTTCGATTATGCCGCAAAAACAAATGCTGCGGCAGAGCAGGAAACAAAGGCGCCGCATACCAGGTCTTCTGCTTCCGATTTTAAATCCAGCGCTGTAATAAATTTTTTATTCATCTCAATAATCCTCTTAGTTTTTTTACTAGCCCATTTTTTTATCCGGCCAAAATCCAGGTAAGGACAGGACATTGCCCCTTATCCCTACAAAAACCGCTTGATTTTATGAAATATTACTGTTAATATTCTATAAATGGCCACTAAAGACCTGTCTCCGAAAAATAAGGATCCGGAAAACGTTGAACACAGGAAATATATAAGGCTTAACGTAATATTTCCTGTGGAATTTCAATTTATAGATCCTGAAACATCCGGCTCCATAAGCGAGATAAAACAGGGTTTTACGAAGGACGTGGGCAAGGGCGGTATCTGTTTAGAGGTCAATAATCTGGAAGAAGGACTTGAACAGGTTTTAAAAGAGGGCAGGGCTAAATTAGACCTCAGGCTGCACGTGCCTTTAACGAGGCCTGAGACCAAGGCAATAGCTAAGATTGCCTGGCATGAGAAGGTAAAGTCAGGATACCCGAATAAATATCTAATAGGCCTTTCATTTCTGCAGATAGACCCGAAGGACAGCAAAAGGATTTATTTTCACGCCACAAGAGTAATTTTAACCCCTGCTATTATAGCGATATTCTTTTTCTTTCTTGTCTCAGGGCTCGCATACTTTTATTCAGCCGGTTTTAAAACAAGGGCTGAAAATATAAAGTTGATACAGGAATTAAACCAGCTTTCCGCTAAGAAGGCGGAACTTGAAAAGAAAATCATGGAACTTGACAAAGAGCACGAAGAGATAGGAGACAAGATTGCTTTGAATGAAGGTAAGATCGGGAAATATATGATCAGGATTAAAGACCTGGAAAAGATTGCCACTGACGCTGATACAAAAGACAAACTCATAGCGTATTTAAAAGAGGATAAAGAAAAGACAAAGATGGTCATGAAGCACGTGCTTTATCAAAGAGCCAGGTTTGATAGAAAAGTCGAAAATCTCAATAAAGAGAATAGGTATTTAAAAAGCAGGGTTTCTAAGCTTTCAGATCAAAAGGTTTCAACGGAGGATAGCTTGAAAGACCTCTTATCCTCGTTTAATCCGATTGAAGAAAAAAATATATCCAGCATGTTTCAATGGATAAAGAATCATCAATCCAGGCGCACAGGCTTGGTGACGAGTTTTGAGGGCGATAAGGACCTGGAAGAATGGGGTTTTACTTATGACCAGTCTCTCGCTTGCCAGTGTTTTACTTTGATGGGAGACGAGGACAGCGCGAAAGCGATATTGGATTTTTATAAAGACAAAGCTGAAAGGCTGGAAGGCGCCTTTGCGAATGCCTATGATTCTTATACGGGAAAGGTTGCGGAATACAGCGTTCACTGCGGGCCTAATGTATGGCTTGGGATAGCTGCAGCCCAATACACCAGAAAATTCAAAAACGAGGAATATCTTTCAATAGCGGAGGATATCGCCGGATGGCTTATAGCGCTTCAGAGACAGGATAAGGAATTTGGTTTGAGAGGCGGGCCAAAATTTAAATGGTTCAGCACCGAGCATAATCTTGATGCGTATGCTTTATTTGGCATGCTTTATAAACTTACAGAAGACGATAGATATCTCGAAGCGCAAAATAGAACGCTGGAGTGGCTTAAGAAAAATTCTTTCAACAGGCTGGAAGGCAGGATGAATAGAGGCAAGGGAGACGCTACTATTGCCACAGATACATTTGCCTGGGCCATTGCCGCGCTTGGGCCGGGGCTTTTAAAAGAATCCAACATGGACCCTGACCAGATTATGGATTTTGCGGAGATAAACTGCCTGGTCACCGTAGATTATATAAGGCAGGATGGAGAGAAAGTTAAGGTCACGGGTTTTGATTTTGGAAAATACGAGCACATAGCAAGAGGCGGGGTAGTATCTACCGAATGGACAGGCCAGATGATAGTATCTTTCAGGATAATGGTAGATTATTACAAACAGAATAGAGAATTTAATAAAGCGGAATATTATGATAAAAAAGCTGATTTTTATCTCTCCGAAATAGAAAAAATGGTCATAGTCAGCCCTTCAAGAATAGGGCAGGGCCAGGGCTGTCTTCCTTACGCAAGCCAGGAAGATGTTGATACCGGGCATGGATGGAGAATTGCTAATGGGACAAGGACAGGTTCAACAGCAGGCACTTCTTACACTATATTCGCAAAATATAATTATAACCCGATGGTCTTAAACTGATAGGATGAGACGCAGAATAAGATATGTCGTATCTATCGCAGCGTTAGGCGTTACATTCCTGGTTATAAATTTCTCCAAACAGATAAATTTAACACATCAACCGTACGATAAATCCCAGCATCAATATACAGTAAGATATGCAATAGACGGCGATACTGTAGAGCTTTCAAATGGGGATAGGGTAAGGTATATAGGCATAGATACGCCTGAGATACGGAAAAGAGAAGGTTCAGAATGGATTTATAAGCCGATGCCTTACGCAGAAGAAGCAAAAGAGTTTAATAAAATGCTTGTAGAAGGTAAATCCGTCAGGCTGGAATATGATGTTCAAAAAAAAGATAAATATAGCAGGGATTTAGCATATGTATATATAGACGATAAAATGGCAAACATGGAAATGGTTAAGCAAGGTTTTGCCATGATATACACGTATCCGCCTAATGTTCGATATGCTCAAAGATTTATAGAAGCGCAGAAAGATGCCAGGGATAATAAAAAAGGCCTGTGGTCAGGCTTAGATGAAAGTAAAATATCTACGTCTCAGGCAAAAAACAACATAGGGATGGTGAGAATTATAGAATCTGAGGTTATTGATACGCACTTGACGGAAAAGTTATTAATCCTGAAGTTTAAGGATAATTTTAAGGCGGTGATATATAAAAATAACATACCTCTTAGCATGAAGGATATGGCGCGTTCGCCCAATAAATATTTTAAAGGTAAAACAGTAAAGGTTTATGGTATAATAAAAAAATATAAAGGCTATCCTGAGATAGTGCTTCACGATATGTCGCAATTGGAGATAGTTGCCCAATAGTCATCTAATCATTTCCTCCCAGGCATAATTATACTTTACAAATTCAGCCCTTTATGATATAAAATAATCATGCCGAGATTCAGGAGCGAGGTTCCAAAAGGTTTATTCAGGGTGCCGATATCAATAACAAAAGAGATGGAGGCATGGCTTCAGAACCTGAGCAGCAGAATGAAATCGTCCGAGGGATATAAACTGCCCAGGTCTTATATCATAAGGGCATTGGTGGATGCGGCTATGGAGCTTAAGATAGATGTTTCCGGAGTAAAAACAGAGAAAGAGCTTGCAGAAAGAATCCTTGACGCAATAAGGCATTATAAGGGTTAATTTTTTTTGAATTTGAAAAGCACAATTGGACATTAGAAAAAAAGGAGGCAGGATGGCTAGAAAACACAGGACATGCGTCAGCTTGACTAAAAAAGAGGCGTGCTTCATCGATAATATCTCCAAGGGGTGCGGATTTTCAAACGGCAGAAAATTAAGCAGGGCCTTGGTGTTGAGGGCATTACTGTCAGTGGCCAAGAAGCTGGATATCGATCTAGCCAGGATCAAAAATAAAGAGGCGCCGTATCATTTTTTTCATATGAAAAGCACAATTCAGCATTACAAAAAAAGGCAAAGAAAGCAAATTAAAAGGAACTGACTCTTGGACAGAATACGAATACGATGACAAGGGGATAATAACCGGGTCTTACTCTGCCAGTGCGGTAATGGAAGGAGATGTAACCTTTCAAGAATGGCAGGTAGCGCCTTATATTGTAGGGAACGGTTTAAAACCGTTCCCTACAAAAACCTTTACAAGATATGTTTTAATGATATAATTACCATAATGTGTTATTTACCCAAAGAATTCCACATTATTTCCTCCAGAACATCAAAATACCGTATAAAAATTTCAAAATTATCAAAAGGAGGTAGCTATGTTAGGGATAGATGATCCGAAGATCTGGTCTGCGTATCTATTGTGCATCCTGAGCGCTCTATTTTGCGTAGGTTATGGACTTGTGAATTGGAATAAAGGCGATGAGATAGTCAGGCCTGAAGACAAGAAATGGGTAGAAGGCGAGAAGAAAGCAGAAAAGGATCTTTAATAATGTATAAGAAAGTCCTTCGCTTCGCCTATAATGCTCCTATCAGTCGCATCATTAGGCTTGCTCAGGATCAAATTTTGTTTCACAAAATTTGGAGGCTGTATGGATAATAATATGCTTATCCTGACCATTGTTGTAGCTTTGTATCTATTTATGATTGGCTACCTGGGTTATTATGGTTACCGCACTACGAAAAATGCCCTGGATTATCTGGTCGCAGGAAGAAACGTTCATCCATTTGTAATGGCTCTTTCCTACGGCGCTACTTTTATCAGCACCTCCGCTATTGTAGGTTTTGGCGGCGCAGCAGCCCTTTTCGGCATGGGACTTTTATGGCTCACGTTTTTAAATATATTTGTAGGAATTATTATAGCATTTATCGTGTTCGGAAAGCGCACCAGAAAAATGGGGCATAACCTGGACGCGCATACATTTCCCGAGCTTCTAGGAAAAAGATTCAATTCTAAATTTGTCCAGGGGTTCAGTGGCTTAGTTATATTCTTATTCATGCCGCTTTATTCCGCGGCAGTGCTCATAGGCGCGGCGCGTTTTCTGGAAACAACGTTTCCGGCATATATAAATTTTAATGTCGCGCTTCTTATTTATACACTTATTATATGCGCGTACGTTTTAGCTGGCGGCCTAAAAGGCGTAATGTATACTGACGCGCTTCAAGGGGCTATCATGTTTGTAGGGATGGCAGCGCTTCTGGTATTCACTTATGTAAAACTTGGAGGAGTTATTGTTGCTCATCAGGCGCTTGGCAGTTTAATCGCTAAGGTGCCTCCGAAACTTGTAGAAGCAGGGCACATGGGATGGACGAGCATGCCTAAATTCGGTTCAAGCCTGTGGTGGAACCTAGTTTCCACTATTGTAATGGGCGTTGGCATAGGCGTCCTTACTCAGCCGCAATTAGCAGTAAGGTTTATGACAGTAAAAAGCAACAAAGAGATAAATAGGGCTGTCCTGGCAGGAGGCGTGTTTATACTTTTCATGACAGGAGTAGCTTTTGTAGTAGGGGCTCTTTCAAATGTTTATTTTGTAAATAACCCGGTCTTTGGAAAAATTTCTTTGGCTGTCGCAGAAGGGAACATAGACAAGATTATACCTATTTTTATAAACAGCGCTATGCCCACTTGGTTTGTATATCTTTTTATGCTTACTCTTTTATCTGCAGCCATGTCCACTACCAGTTCGCAATTCCACGCATTGGGCACATCTATAGGCAGGGATGTTTTTGAAAAGGTGATTTTAGGAGGAAAGAATGCCAAACATACAGTCCTTATTACCAGAATAGGCATAGTTCTCGGCGTAATAGCTACAGTAATATTAGGTTATAAACTGCCGGGCAGTATTATAGCCATAGCAACGGCAATATTTTTTGGCTTGTGCGCAAGCACGTTTTTGCCTTCATATATAGGCGCGCTTTTCTGGAAAAGAATGACAAAAACCGGGGTCATGGCAAGCATGCTTACAGGATTTTTTGGCACGGCGCTCTGGCTTTTATTCGTTCATCAAAAAGAGTCAGAGGCCCTGGGGTTATGCAAATTTATATTCAATAAACCCACGCTGGCTAAATTTCCATGGGTAGTAGTGGATCCTATAGTAGTGGTGCTGCCTATTTCGCTGGTAGTGGCATTTAGCGTCAGTTTATTTACAAAGAAAATAGATAAAGAACATGTTAATGCCTGCTTCAAGAATATTTAAAAAAAGTCCCTCGCCGCATATGTGTGGGCATAATAGCGGCTCGGGATCAAATTTTGTTTCACAAAATTTGGGAGGGGAGGCTATGAGTAGAAAAATATTTGTTTCATTGTTCGCGCTGGTGATTGCGGGCATGTTATTATCCTGCCAGGCTTTTGCCGAGACCAAGTTCAAATACGGCGGGTCTGAGAGGATGAGGCACGAATACTGGGGAAACTGGAAAGACATGGACAATTGCCAGCTGGATACCAGAAACTTTTTCAGGTTCAAGACATCTTTGTGGGGGCAGATGGATGTAGATAAGGCTTTTACTTTATACGCGAAACTCACCAACGAATTTAAATCATATACATATTTTGGAGGCACAACGGGGTCTACCCCTGATAAAACAAATGACAAAAGAAGTTATCGTTTTGATATAAATGAAGTTGTGTTCGATAACCTGTATGCTAATATGAAGGGTTTCATGGGCTTGCCTGTGGATTTACGTTTAGGCAGGCAGGATTTTCTGGGTACATACGGCGAGGGATTTTTGATAATGGACGGCACGCCTCAGGACGGGTCAAGGACATTTTATTTTAACGCAGCTAAAGCAACATGGCACATGGACGATAAGCGCGACCTAGATTTTATTTATATCAATGATCCAAGAGATGAGGAAACTTTACCTGTGATTAACAGGCTCATGGTTCCAAACGCTACTACTAATCCAAACCTGGACAAGGCCCCGCAGTTATTGAATACAACGGATGAAGAGGCAGCTGTTCTTTATTTCAAGGATAAATCAATGAAAGATAAATATCTCGAGGCGTACTATATTTATAAGACAGAGGCCCAGGAAGGCGGCACAGGTTATCAATCGCAGAGTGGAGATTTAAATACGATCGGGGCATTCGCGAAATGTAATATGGCCCCTTTTACCATTAGAAAACAAGCTGCTGTTCAGTTTGGAGATTACGGGGAAAATGACAGGGTTGCTTACGGAGGATATGGGTTTTTGGACCGCGATTTTAAGGATGCAAAGTTCTCTCCGAGACTTAGCGCAGGGATTCTCTATCTTTCCGGAGATAAAAAATCAAGCGATAGAAATGAGGGATGGGACCCGTTATTTTCCAGGTGGCCGTGGATGTCAGAATTATACGTGCTTACAATGGCAGGGGAAACAGGCATACTGGGTTATTGGACAAACATGCAGATTTACAGGCTAGAGCTTACGCTTAACACGACAAAGAAAACAAAACTTTCTTTGAATTGTAATTATCTGAGGGCAAACGCGCAGGTAGCCCCAGGTTATTTGCCGACTATATTTTCAGGCACTAGCAAAGAAAGAGGGTGGCTGCCGCAAATTAGATTTGATTATAAAATAAGCGACAACATCACCACTTGTTTTCTGGGAGAATATTTACAGCCAGGGGATTTTTATGTGGACAATGATCCTGCTACGTTCTTGAGGACAGAGGTCCAGATTAAGTTCTAAAAAAAGATGAAAAAAGATTTGCGCGGAAGAGTAATGCTTCTCTCAGGAGATGAAGCCCTTGCCAGGGGTGCCTATGAAGAAGGATTGGTAGTAGCGGCTTCTTATCCAGGCACGCCTGCCTCAGAGATTCTGGAAAGCCTTTCTAAATTTAAAGAGATAG
>JAPLMD010000011.1 GCA_026387235.1 Candidatus Omnitrophota bacterium | reverse complement strand
AACCTACAATTATCTTCTTAATAAGCACTTTTCACTTCCTTAATTCGAGAGAATCCTTCACATGCGTATATAAAAATCTCTTGTCTATGAGCCGCTTTGTCTTTTCCAAAAGCTGCGCGATTCTGTATTTCTCGCTGTTTGTCAGATCAATTTTTTTGACATCAGGATCTACTGATTTTATTTCTGTTATAAAAATCCCCAGCTCTTTATATTTTTCGTCATTAAGATACTTCTGCATCTCCAGCAAATTCTGCATCAATTCATCATAACACTCGGTCCTTTTTTTATAACTATCGCCCATCCTATCTATCAATTCCCCTTGCCACGATTTCCAGAATAAAAACCGTTTTTTATAAAGCTCATCCACTCTCAGTTCTTTCGCATAATCATACGTTGTAACAATAGGCAATTGTTTTGCCTCTTCTTTCTTCTTGCGGGCGAATTTCCTCTGCATCCCCGCACACCCAGCAATGGATAAACATAAAACTATCACAATAAAACCTTTCAACCTCATATATCTCATCATAAGACCCTTCTTTTTTGCCGTTAAATAAGTTTTTTGAATTCGTCTTCGTTTATAATTTTAACGCCGAGCGCTTTTGCTTTCTCAAATTTGGAGCCGGGGTCCTTGCCGGCTATGAGATAATCCGTATTCTTGCTCACGCTTGAAGAGGCGTTGCCCCCTGATCTGCGTATAAGCTCTTCTATCTGGTGCCTTGAAAAATTTTCCAATGAGCCCGTCACAACAAACGTCTTGCCTTCTATATTGCCGGGGTTTGAACCGACATCTTTTTCCTGCATATTCACCCCGTTATGTTTTAATTTCTCTATAATCTTTTTATTCTCGCCTGTCCTGAAGAAATTAAATATGCTCTCGGCCATTACAGGGCCTATCTCGTCAATAGCTTGAAGCTCCTCAATATCTGCTTTTGCCAATCTATCAAGAGATTTGAATCTGGATGCAAGTATCCATGCGCTTCTCACTCCCACATGCCTTATGCCCAGTCCATACACCAGCCTGTTTAATGAATTAGACTTGCTTTTTTCTATTGCGTTAATAAGGTTCAAAGCGGATTTATCAGCCATCCTATCCAAATCCGCCACTTTTTCATGTTTTAATATATATATGTCTCCGTAATCTTTGATCAATTTATTATCAACCAGCTGGGCTACGATAGCATCGCCCATGCCTTCTATATCCAATGCCTCTCTCGACGCAAAATGCCTTATCCTTTCTTTTAACTGCGCGGGGCAGCTGATATTTTCGCATCTCAACGCAACTTCGTTTTTAAGTCTTTTTACAACGCTCCCGCATACAGGGCATTTTTTCGGCATAAAAAATTCTTTTTCAGAGCCGTTGCGTTTCTTTTTCACGACTTCAACCACCTGTGGGATGATCTCGCCCGCCTTTTCTACCAGCACGTGATCCCCTATTTTTACGCCTTTGCGGCCAATCTCATCCTGGTTATGAAGCGACGCCCGGCTTACGGTGGTGCCGGCAAGCTCTATTGGTTTTAATACTGCCACAGGCGTAAGCGCGCCCGTCCTCCCCACCTGGACTATTATATCTTCCAGGACAGTTTCTTTTCTTTCCGCGGGAAATTTATACGCTATCATCCATCTGGGGTTCTTTGACGTCTGGCCTAGCGTTTTCTGATAAGAAAAAGAATCCACCTTTATTACCATGCCGTCAATATCATATTCAAGGCCATGCCTTTTATCCTGCCACGCGTTACAATATTCAATAACATCTTCTATTGAGCCGCATTTTTTAATATTAGGGTTTACGCGGAATCCGCTGTCTTTTAAAAAATTCAGGGCCTCAAATTGCGTCTTGAATTCGCTGCCTTTGATATAACCTACTCCGTATATCCATAAGTCCAGATGTCTCTTGGCCACAAGGGAACTATCGAGTAATTTTAAAGAGCCTGCCGCAGCATTTCTTGGATTCGCAAAAAGCTCTTCGCCCAGGGTTTCCTTTTCCTCGTTTATCTCCAGGAATACCTTGGCAGGCAGATATACCTCTCCTCTCGCTTCAAATAATTCCGGCATACTAGCGCCTTTTTTAACGTCTAGTTTCAGCGGCAGGCTTTTTATCGTCTTTAAATTCACAGTAACGTCGTCGCCTTTAAAACCGTCTCCGCGAGTAGCGCCCTGAATGAATACGCCGTTTTCATAAAGAAGCGATATGCTTATCCCGTCTATTTTTAACTCAACTACATAATCTAATTTATCAACCTCCAGATTTTTCTTCACCCGCTCGTCGAATTTCATTATCTCTTCAGGAGAATAGGTATTATCTATACTCAGCATCGGAACCTTGTGCCCGACTGTATAGAATTCCTTTACAATCTCTCCGCCTACCCTCTGAGTAGGAGACTCGGAAGTAATCAATTCAGGATAAGCCTCTTCTAACTTTTTAAGCTCATCCATCAATCTGTCGTATTCATGGTCGGATATCCCAGGTTTATTATAGACATAATATTTTTTATTATGACGGTTGATCTCTTTTCTTAACTCTTCAATTTTTTTCTTTATATCTTTTTTCATCATCTTATATGGAACTATAATCAAATTTTATGCCAAAATCATTAAATTCTTTAGAAGGCTTTTCCCACACCACATCCGCATCTTTGATATAACGGCCTAATGGGCCTTTTGATATTTTATCCAGAAATTCTTTGAGATTTTTTTCTTCACTCTCGGCAACTATCTCCACCCTGCCGTCTTCTAAATTTTTAACCCAGCCATATATGCCAAGATTTTCCGCAATATTCTGAGCGGTATATCTAAACCCGATTCCCTGCACGCGGCCGGAATAAAATACATGAATTCTCTTCATGACTTTTTAAGATACTCTTCGAATTTAGCCCAGAATGGGTCTATTTTCGGATGCTCTAGTTTATATTTTCTATCTTTTTCTATAATATAAAGCCCTTGTTTTTTATTGGTAACTATTCCTGCGATACTGGCAGGAATAGATTCATTGTTCAAGGCTTTAACAACATCTTTTGCTTTTTTCTTATTAACCGTGGCCAGGAGCGTGCCTTCGCTTATTGCCTTATACGGATCTATATCAAAACATTCACATGTCTTTTTTACCTCGTCCTGCAAAACTATCTTCTCCAGATAAATATCCATGCCGACATTACTGTGCATTGCCATCTCGTAAAGCCCGC
>JAPLMD010000042.1 GCA_026387235.1 Candidatus Omnitrophota bacterium | reverse complement strand
CCCAGCGAGGAAATTTTGCTCCGTTTTGACGCTCGCCCTTCGTCGCGGAGTTTACACTGAGCGAAGCGAATGTGCTCCTCAGGACCAGGGCAATGCTAAACGAAGTGAAATACCTGGCTCTCCCTGGCCAGGCTGGGGCCTGAGGCACATTTGAGAGGTTTTGGCATAATTGATTCTTTTGGATATAGGTGCGCAAGGGATTACGGCGAAGTTTTTTATACTGTCAAGACTGCCTGCAGTATAAAAAACGAGCCGTAAACCGTAGCGCACGGCGAAACCATCTCTGTGCCGAACGGCCCCAGCCTGGCCAGGGCACCGTGCCCGCTCGCGTCAAAAAGGCCTTTCAACCCGCTGGGCTAGGCAAAGCTAATATAATTAAAATGCAACCTAACTATTCAAATAATACAATAACTTTACGGTACCATCTTGACTTTACAGTTAATTTGTTGTATTATGCGTAACAATAAATGACATTTGTCATTAAACATATTATCTAAAATGGAGGCAATATATGGGTGAATGGGTTGGAAGAGGCAGAAAAGCGAGAAGATGTTATGGTTTTGATGAGATAGCCCTTGTTCCTAGCGGTGTTACAATAAATCCCCAAGAGGTAGATACCGGCTGGGAACTTGCGGGCAAGCGATATAAAGTTCCTATTCTTGCCGCCGCGATGGATGGGGTGGTGGATGTTAAGTTTGCGATAGAAATGTCCAGGCTTGGCGGCATAGCAGTCCTGAATCTGAATGGCGTGCAAACACGCTATGAAGACCCTGGAGAAGTGCTTGAAAAAATAGCGCGTGCAAATCCTGAAGAAGCTACGAAGCTGGTCCAGTCTCTTTATTTAAAGCCTGTGCAGGAAAAACTTATTGCTAAGAGGATTAAGGAGATAAAAACCAAAAAAGGCGTGGCTGTGGTAAGCGCTATCCCTCAGGATGCGGAGAGATTCGGGAAGATAGCCCAGGATTCGGGCGCGGATATTTTTGTAATCCAATCAACTGTTATCAGCGTTAAACATGTTTCCAGCGAATATAAGGTTGTAGACCTTGCAAAATTCATAAAATCAGTGAAGATGCCTGTGATTTTGGGGAATTGCGTTACGTATTCTGTGGCGCTGGAGCTTATGGAGTCAGGCCCGAGCGCTATTCTTGTAGGCATAGGACCTGGTGCAGCCTGTACTACCCGCGGAGTCCTTGGAATAGGAGTGCCTCAGGTAACAGCAACTTCAGACGTAGCCGCGGCAAGAGATTTTTATTATAAGAAAACCGCGAAGTATATCCCGATTATTACTGACGGCGGCATGGATTCTGGCGGAGACATATGCAAGGCATTTGCCTGCGGAGCAGACGCGGTAATGGTTGGTTCTGCTTTTGCAAGGGCAAAAGAAGCTCCTGGCAGAGGATATCATTGGGGCATGGCAACGCCTCACGCTAATCTGCCGCGCGGAACCAGGATACACGTCGGAACCACAGGCACCCTGGAAGAGATACTTCTGGGCCCGGCAAAACTTGACGACGGTTCTCAGAATTTAGTAGGCGCTCTCATGACGTCAATGGGAAATCTAGGGGCTAGAAACATAAGAGAAATGCAATTGACAGATATTATAATCGCTCCATCTATCAAGACCGAAGGAAAGATAATGCAAAGGGTTCAAAAAGTAGGCATGGGTAAATAGATTTAATTCGAATTATTAATTATATGCTTCACTCTGATTTCGTCCACTTGCACGTCCACACGCAGTACAGCCTTCTTGACGGCGCCTGCCTCATAAACGACCTTACGGATCTGGCTAGGCACATGAAAATGCCGGCCTGCGCAATAACAGACCATGGCAATATGTTCGGTGCCATAGAATTCTACCAATCGTGCTTAAAAAACGGAATAAAGCCCATAATAGGATCAGAGGTTTATATTGCCCCTAAGGGCAGGCTTGATAAAACTTTTTCCGCAGGGGAAGATACTGCAAATCACTTGATCCTGCTGGTAAGGGACGAAACAGGTTATAGAAATTTAATGAAGCTGGTTTCTATCGGCTATCTGGAAGGGTTCTATTATAAGCCGAGGATTGACAAAGAGGTGCTGGCGCAGTATTCAAAAGGATTGATAGGTCTCTCGAGCTGCTTGAAAGGCGAAATCCCTCGTTCAGTGATGAACAATAAAGAAGAAAAAGCTAAACAGCTCGCGGCCGAATACCGCGACATTCTCGGCAAGGAAAATTTTTATTTTGAATTGCAGGATAACGGTATCCAGGAGCAGAAAGAAGTAAGCAAGGAACTTATAAGATTGGGCAAGGAGCTGGGCATAGGTCTTGTAGCCACGAATGACGTGCATTATCTCACCGGAGACAGCGCAAAGGCCCACGAAGCGCTCCTTTGCATACAGACTCAGACAACGCTTGACGATCCTGACCGCATGAAACTACAGACAGATCAGTTTTATTTTAAATCCGGCGATGAAATGAAAGCGCTTTTCAAGGATGTGCCTGAGGCCATTTCAAATACGATAAAGATAGCCGAGAGATGCAATCTTGAGCTGGATTTTAAGAAAACATTTCTCCCTCATTATACTGTTCCGGAAGGTGTGACGCGCGAAAAATACCTAAAGGATTTATGCGAAGAAAATCTCAGGCATAGATACAAAGAAGTGACTATCCAGATAAAAGGCAGGCTTGAAAATGAACTTAAGGTTATTACTAAAGCCGGCTACACGAGTTATTTTCTCATAGTGTGGGATTTTATTAATTACGCGAAGTCAAAAGGCATAGCAGTGGGCCCCGGAAGAGGTTCTGCGGCTGGAAGCATTGTCAGCTATCTTCTTGGAATAACAGACATAGACCCCTTGAAATATAACCTTCTCTTTGAAAGATTTTTGAATTCCGAGCGCGTCAGCATGCCTGATATAGACATAGATTTCTGTTATGAAAAAAGAGGCGAGGTTATAGAATATGTTATTCAAAAATACGGCAAGGATAATGTGGCCCAGATCATAACGTTCGGGACCATGGCAGCCAAGGCGGTTATAAGAGATGTCGGAAGGGCGATGAATCTTCCTTACGCGGACGTGGATAAGATAGCAAAACTTGTGCCGATGGACCCTGATATGACCCTCGAGCGCGCGCTTGACGAAGAGCCCGAGCTTGCAAAGCTCTGCAAAGAAGATTCAAAAGTGAGAGAGCTTATCAATGTTTCGAAAAAACTCGAAGGACTTACGCGCCACGCCTCTACTCACGCCGCAGGCGTTGTTATAAGCGAAGATTCCTTGACCAATCATGCGCCGCTTTTTAAAACTAGCGATGGACAGATATCCACCGGCTACGCGATGGGTTCGCTTGAGAAGATTGGGCTTTTGAAAATGGATTTTCTGGGTTTGAGGACTCTGACCGTTATTCAGGAAGCGCTCAAAATAATAAACAGAGTGAATGGGATAAATCTGAAAGTCGAAGACATGCCAATGGATGACCCCAAGACTTATAAACTTTTTAACAACGCGGAATCCACGGGCATATTCCAGTTAGAAAGTTCAGGCATGAGGGATTTATTAAGGAAATTGAAAGCTGAAAAGTTTGAAGATATAATAGCTCTTCTCGCGTTATACAGACCAGGCCCTATAGGAAGCGGAATGCTGGACGATTACATGAAACGCAAACATGGAAAAATAGATGTGAGATATGATCACCCTCTTCTTGAGGCGAGCCTTAAGGAAACATACGGCATTATCGTGTATCAGGAGCAGGTAATGATGATAGTTTCAAGCCTCGCGGGCTTTTCGCTTAGCCAGGCAGATATTTTAAGAAGGGCGATAGGCAAGAAAACTCCGGAGATAATGGAACAGCAGAAAAAGGCGTTTATAGACGGCGCTGTAAAGAATAAGATCGACAAAAGGATTGCGGAAAAAATATTTAGTTTAATAGAACATTTTGCAGGATACGGTTTTAACAAAAGTCATTCAGCTGCATACGCGATGATCTCTTACAGGACTGCGTATCTCAAAGCCAACTATCCTGTTGAATTCATGACAGCATTGCTGACAAGTGAAAAAGATAACACCGATAAGATAGTTGAATACATAGACGAAGCAGAGCGCATGGGCATAAAGATATTGCCGCCAGACGTTAATGAGAGTTATGCAAACTTCACTATGATAAATGAAAATGAAATAAGATTCGGCCTGAGCGCTGTTAAGAATGTCGGAGAGGGCGCAATAGAATCAATAATAGATGCGAGGAAGAAACACGGGCGGTTTAATAATTTATATGAATTCTGCGAGTGGACTGATTCAAGGCTCGCGAATAAAAAAGTTTTGGAGAGCCTGATAAAATGCGGGGCGTTTGATAGTGTGGGTTTAAAGAGGGCGCAGCTGATGGCTATATTGGGCGAAGTGATGGATGCGGCAGGCGCGGCGAACAAAGAATCAGCTACGGGCCAGATGACTCTTTTTAAAGAAACAAGCCGATCCCATCATACGCCTGATATCAAGGAGTGGCCTGAAAGCCAGCTGCTCAATTTTGAAAAAGATATGATAGGATTTTATATCACAGGCCATCCGCTTGCCAAGTATGAGAAAATACTGAAAGAGTATTCTACGTCCGGAAGCGTAGGGCTAAAGAATCTGGAAGACGGGCAGAAGGTTTGGTTTGGCGGCATAATAAATAAGATAAAGAATACGGTTACGAAACGCTCCGGTGAGAAGATGGCTATCATGATGATTGAAGACATGGAAGGCAGCGTGGAAGCGCTTGTGTTCCCGAATTCATACAAGAATGTTGCTAAATATATAGTGCCCAATGTGGCCATATTTGTAAATGGCAGACTGAGCCTTAAAGAAGAAAGGCCGAAGATAATAGTTGAAGAAATTATCCCTATTTCTGATGCAAGAAAAAAATTTACCCAGTCTGTTTCAATAGAACTTTTATCCCAGGGTATGGATGAGGAACTTTTTGGAAGGTTGAGAAGTGTGTTCAGCAGATATCAAGGCGATACGCCTGTCTACCTTAATTTTTCAACAAAGACAAACGGTTCCTACCGCCAGCTTATAGATAGAAAACTTTTCGTGAGCCCTACCAATGAACTCGCCGGGGAACTGGAAACCCTCATCGGCAAAGAACACATCAAATTCGAGAAAAGTTAATTTTAATACTGTTGATCCTGCCATCCGGAAAGAATAACTATCCAGAATTCGTTTGACAATAGCAGCTTAACCTGTTACACTACCCATTATATTTACGATAGATATAAAAAAACCAAGGAGGCTTATTATGGGGAAGAGTATGACCAAAAAAGACATTGTAATGAAGATTGCGACAGACACCAATATTAAGCAGATAGATGTTAAAAAAGTCGTACAGATGACGTTTGATGTTATCGTTGACGCGCTGGCCAGAGGCGAAAAAATAGAGCTCAGGAATTTCGGCGTGTTTAAGACAAAGTCAAGGAAAGGCCGCATGGGCCGCAATCCCAGGACAGGCGCACAAGTCCCTGTTCAGCCTAAAAAAGTAGCCATATTCAAACCCGGCCTCATCATGAAGGCAAAGGTAAAATAATTTTTATATAAAATATGATAAAAGCTTTACGCGGCACAAAGGATATATTGCCCGATGAAATAGGTTTATGGCAATACATTGAATCCAGCGGCAGGGATATATTTAATATATATGGGTATAAAGAGATAAAGACGCCTGTAATAGAAGATGCTTCTTTATTTATAAGAAGCATAGGCGATGCGACTGACATTGTCCAGAAAGAGATGTATGTTTTTTCTGATAGAGGCGGGAGGTCTATTGCCCTGAGGCCTGAGGCTACGGCTTCCATCGTGCGCGCGTACATAGAAAATTCTCTATTTCAGGCAGGCGGGGTTTCCAAGTTATTTTACATAGGCCCGATGTTCAGGAGCGAAAGGCCTCAGCAGGGCAGGCAGAGGCAGTTCTATCAGATAGGGGTCGAGGCAATAGGATCTGATAATCCGCTTATTGACGCGGAGGTTGTTGCGCTCGCGGCAGGATTTCTGGAGCAGCTCGGCATTAAAAAGTTTCATATAAAATTAAACAGCCTGGGCTGCCAGAAAGATAAAATTAGCGTAATGGAAAGGCATAAAAAGAGTTTCAAACCTTATCTTGAAAAATTATGCGAAACCTGCAAGGGCCGTTTCGATAAAAACGTGCTGAGGATATTTGATTGCAAAGAGCCTTCCTGCAAGACTATTGCGGAGAATATTGCCGTGGAAAGCGCGCTATGCGGCGACTGCGCGGATCATTTTGAAAAAGTTAAAAAAGGCTTGGATATTATAGGCATTGAATACGCGGTAGACTATAAAATAGTAAGAGGTCTTGATTATTACACTAAGACCGTGTTTGAAATAACGCAGAATGATCTAGGGGCAAAAGACGCCATATGCGCGGGCGGAAGATATAATAATCTAATCAAAGAGCTTGATGGTAATGATACGCCTGCGATTGGATTTGCGTTTGGCATGGAGAGGTTAGCGTTGGCGCTGGAAAAGGGCTCTATGCCTCATGCTCTCCGCCCAAGGGCCAATGTTTTCGTTGCGGTTGCCGGAGAAGGATTTTGCGGCGAGGCTTTTAAATTACTGTATTCTTTACGCCGCTCAGGCATCGCAGGCGAAATAGATTATGATACAAAAAGTTTAAAAGCGCAGATGAGAAAAGCTGAAAAACTCGGCGCTAAATTTGTTGTTATCCTTGGAGAGGAAGAAATCAAGAATAAAAAAGTCATCGTCAGGGATATGGAGAACCATAGCCAGAAAGAAGTGGAATTGGAAAAAATAATAATAGAATTACGGAGATAATAAGATGAAGCGGACGCATACATGCGGGGATTTGACAGTTAAGAATATAGGCGAGAAAGCGATTCTGACAGGCTGGGTGAACAAAAGACGAGACCATGGAAAATTGATTTTTGTGGATGTGCGCGACAGGTACGGCATGACCCAGATAGTATTTTTTAAAATGAAAGCCGCTGAAGAGCTTCGCAGCGAATACGTCATAGCCGTGAAAGGCGTAGTGCAGCAAAGGCCGAAAGGCACAGAAAATCCGGATATACCTACGGGCGAGGTTGAGCTAGGCGTTGAAGAACTAGAGATACTTAACCCGTCTCTCACGCCTCCTTTTGAACTGGATAGTGCGAACGAGATATCGGAAGAGGTAAGGTTGAAATACAGGTATATTGATTTAAGAAGGCCTTTGGTCCAGAAAAAACTCATATTGCGGCATAAGATAATAAAATCAATGAGGGATTTTCTGGATAAAAAGGATTTTATAGAGGTGGAAACGCCGATACTTACAAAATCCACTCCTGAAGGCGCCAGGGATTTTCTGGTTCCGTCCAGGTTGAATCACGGAAGGTTTTTTGCGCTTCCGCAGTCTCCTCAACTGTTCAAGCAGTTATTGATGGTGTCGGGCCTTGAGAGGTATTTTCAGATAGCCAAGTGTTTCAGGGATGAGGACCTGAGGGCGGACAGGCAGCCTGAATTTACACAGCTGGACATGGAGCTTTCTTTTACGGACGAAGAAGAGATATTCGCGATAATAGAAAAGCTGCTTTTTTATGTATTTAAAGAGACGATAGGGCTGGAACTGAAGATCCCGTTCCCCAGGATGTCTTATAAAGAGGCGATGGAAAAATACAATTCAGATAAGCCTGATATAAGAGAAAATAAGGCCGGATTCCAATTTTTGTGGGTTACGAGTTTTCCTTTATTCAGATACAACGAAGAAGAAAAAAAATGGGACATGGAACATCACCCGTTTACGTATCCTTTGGTGGAAGATATAGATTTGATAGAAAAAGATCCGGACAAGGTCAGGTCTAGGGCTTACGACCTTGTCGTAAACGGCGTTGAGATAGCCTCAGGCAGCATAAGGATTCATAAGAGAGATTTACAGGAAAAGATATTTAAACGCATAGGTTTGAGCATGGAAGAGGCGAAAGAGCGTTTTGGATTTTTACTGGAGGCATTTGAATATGGCGCGCCTCCGCACGGAGGCATTGCGCTCGGCCTGGACAGGCTCATAGCGTTGATGGCAGGCTCGGATACGATAAGGGATGTAATAGCTTTTCCAAAAACGCAAAAGGCGGTCTGTCCGTTGACAGAAGCGCCGTCGCCGGTAGATGAAAAACAGCTAAAGGAACTTGGAATAAGGATAAAAAAGGAGGAGTTATGAAGAACGCGGCTCTGTGTTGCATTTTACTCGGGATGTTTTTTATTTCAGGGTGCGTGATTAGGACTTATACTGTTGAGATGGAAAGAGTTGATCAGGAAATAAGCGGTAATAGAGGCGTTATAATGGGCACTCCTCCTGCGGTCAGCGAGACAGAGCAGGTAAAAAAGACAAGGACGATTTATAACGTGGAAGTGGAGCTTCCTTCAGGATACAAGACCACCCAAGAGGTGAAAGATAAGGAACTGTATGGAAACAGGGGCTATGTGCGCGGAAACGTCGTTCCTGAAAAAGAAGTTTATGTGACTGAGAGCGGAAAAGGGCAAGTACCTGACGGGAGGTTTAACGCAGGATTAGGATCTTCTAGAATGCCGCAGATAGTTTACAGCGAGCCTTCAAGCGACGCCGGGATCAGCGCCAGCGGGGCTCAAAAAGAATATTACGTTGTTCAGAAAGGCGACACGCTTCAAAAGATATCTCAAAAGCTTTTCGGGACTACACAAAAATGGCAGAGTATATATGATGCAAATAAGCATGTCCTTAAGAGCCCGGATAGGATAAGGCCTGGACAGAAGCTTGCAATACCGAAATAGCAGATTGCGTGAAATATGAAGAAAATTCTAAATAAAAAACATAAGTTTAACAAAATCCCCAATAAGATATCGCATGTTCTGATAGCGCTTGCTACCTGTTTTATTCTTGTAGGGATAATAGCAGAATGGGATACAGGCCTTACTAAGACTGAATTTCACGAAGGCGATATAGTGCTTAGATCAATATATGCGCCTTTTGATTTTAAAATAAAAGGCGATATAGACTATAAAACCACAGAAGCTGTTAAAAGAGATGCTATAAGTTTAGTGCCGCCTGTCTATAGTATTGACGGCTCTGTTAAAGAAGATGCTTTAAATAAGATCAATTCGTTTTTTAGCGCAATAGAGCTGCTCAAAAATGATGAAGGAGCGGTAGAGGAAAAGCTTTTAAAAATAAAGGCAGCCAGCGAGTCTTACAATGTGCCTTTTCCTATAACAAGCGGCATACTTGACCTTAAAGACTTGCAGGGGTTTTTTGCAGAAACAGTCAAAATAGTAGAATACATAATGGATACAGGGATTATTTCTGTATCAGAATCGACTAAGTTAAAGAAAGATCTTCTAAAGACTGTAACGCTGATAAATAAATCCAAAAACACAGAACAAGAAAAGCCTGCGGAAGAATTCTGGGCATCTTCAGATATAAGAAAAAAAATAGAGTCTTTTCCTTCCTCTCTGAAAGATAGAAAAGAAAAAATCCTTCTTGTGGATTTGATAAGCGCGGCATTGAACTCAAACGTAAGATATCAGGAAGAAGAGACAGATTTCAGAAAGCAGGCTGCAGCTGCAAAAATTAAACCTGTCTATAATATGGTAGAGGTTAAGAAGAATGAGCTGATACTTAATAAAGGAGAGCGTGTATCAAAAGAACACATGGCAAAACTTGAGGCAATTGAACAGCGCGATCCGCCTACGATTAAGGTAGCTGCTTTTTTTGGCATTGCGCTTTTAGTAGGCTTATTTATACTGCTTCTCGTTCTTTATATTGAATTCTATGAACCTGATTTAATAGTGGGTAATAAAGAACTTGTTCTTCTCGCTTCCATATGCATTCTGATGACGCTTGCGGGAAAACTTATAGTAATATCTCCCTGGCCCAGCAATATGATTCCTGTGTCGGCCGCTTCGATGCTTATAGCGTTACTCATTAATAACAGGCTCGCGATAGTAGTCACGTGTTTCTTGAGTATAATTATAGGCATGATTTCAGGAGGCAGTCTGGATGTAGCAGCGGTATCAATCGTGGGCGGCATAATAGGTATTTTTGCAGTAAGAAATGTCAGGAGAAGATCGCAGCTTATATCAGCGGGACTTGTGGTTGGGTTTGCCAACATGGCATATTTTATAGGAATGGGGCTTCTGAATTCCCTGGATTTTAATATTTACATGACAGAGGCGTTCATAGGCCTTGCGAATGGAGTGATGTCAGCTATAATAGTTACCGGGGTTCTGCCTATTTTTGAAACAACGTCAAAGACTATTACTGATATAAGCCTTTTGGAAATAGCTGATCTGAATCACCCTATTTTAAAAGAGATGGTTATAAAAGCGCCCGGCACTTATCATCACAGTCTTGTGGTGGGGAATCTCGTGGAGGCAGCTTGCGAGGCAATAGGAGCAAATGCGCTTCTGGCGCGCGTGAGCGCATATTTTCATGACATAGGTAAGATAGAAAAAGCGGAGTATTTCAGTGAAAATCAAACGGGGAAATCTATGCACGATAAACTTTCTCCTACCATGAGCAGTCTTATAATCACAAGCCACGTTAAAAATGGGGTTGAGCTTGCTCAAAAATATGGCCTGAATAGAAGAATTGTGGATATAATAAAACAGCACCACGGGACAGGCCTTGTTTTTTATTTCTTTAAAAGGGCTCTTGAGAAAACAGGGGATGAAGATGTATTTGAAGAAGGCTTCAGGTATCCCGGTCCCAAGCCGCAGACAAAAGAAGCAGCGTGCGTGCTTCTGGCTGATTCGGTAGAGGCTGCTTCGCGCACGCTCGACGACCCCACGCCTTCCAGCATACAGGGCCTTGTTAAAAAAATTATAAATAATAAATTCATAGACGCTCAGCTGGACGAATGCGAATTGACGTTGAAAGATCTTGAGAAGATAGCGGAGATTTTTACGCACATCTTAACAGGCATATATCATAGCCGCGTAGAATATCCGGAAGATACCAGAAAAAAGTAGGAAATTTTAAATTTATGAAAATAGATATACAAAATTTACAGAGCGTAGCAAAGATCGATAAAAACAAGGTAATAGAATGCGCGAATTACGTATTGAAAGCAATGGGCGAGAATGACGCGGAATTAAGCCTTGTTCTTGTAAACGACACGTATATCAGGAACCTGAACTGGAAATATAGAGGAAACGATTCCGCTACGGACGTATTAGCGTTTCCGATGCGCGATTCCAGGAGGCTTTCGGGAGTCATACTCGGAGACGTAGTAATATCCGTAGAAACAGCCAAGAGGGAAGCAAAGAAAAGAAAAAAAGATTTACAGGATGAGCTGGATCTTTACTTTGTGCACGGTATACTGCATTTATTAGGTTATGATGATGAAAAAATCAGAAAAAGGAAAAAGATGAAACAGAAGGAAAAGGAGTTAATGGAAAGTTTATGCAGCAGCAGAGGTTAGCAGAAAGTTTTAATGCGGCCATAGAAGGTTTTGTATACGTCTTTAAAAGCCAGCGTAACATGAGGCTTCATTTTTTAATGGGGCTTTTCGCTTTTCTTCTCGGTATAATCCTGAACTTTAATTATATAGAATTAATGGTGTTGTGCCTTACTATAGCGTTTGTCCTTTTCGCGGAGATGTTCAATACCGCTATTGAGCACACGGTGAACCTGGTGGTGAGCATGGAATATCATCCTCTCGCGAGGATAGTAAAAGATATAGGCGCCGGAGCGGTTTTATTGAGCGCAATGACTGCAGCGGTAGTCGGTTATATTTTGTTCGTCTCCAGAGTAGGGATCAGGATAGAAGATAATATCATGAAAATAAGAGAATCCAGCTGGCATATAACGTTTATAATATTTATCCTTATTCTGGTTATAGTAGTTTTGAGCAAGCTATTTTTAAATAAAGGCACGCCTTCAAGAGGCGGCATGCCGAGCGGCCACAGCGCAATAGCGTTTTCAATATGGACGGTGATATCGCTTCTTTATCCTAATAGCTTGGTGATTTTTCTTGTGTTTATACTGGCGATTCTGGTGGCCAGAAGCAGGGTCAGCGCGCAGATCCACAGCCTCGTGGAGGTTTTTATAGGCGCGCTGGTAGGGGTTTTGATAACGGTGTTTATGTTTCAATTATTGAGGATATAGCATGTGGCGTAAAATAAGGACTAATTTTTTTGCAGGGCTGTTATTGGTAATTCCGGCAGTTTTGACTTTCTGGGTGCTGTATTTTGTTATAAGCAGGCTCAATCTTTTATTATTAGAGCCTATAATGAAAATATTCCAGTTCTGGCTGCCTGACAGGGTATCCGTGGAATTTTTTACGAAAGCGGCGATATTTTTTATTTTGCTGACGCTATTGACGCTGACTGGGTTTGCTGCAAGGATTATACTGCTGAGGAATATATTCGGTTTTGGAGAAAGTATTTTATATAAGGTCCCAATGATCAGCACAATCTACAAAGGCCTGAAAGAGATGTCGTCCGCTTTTTTATCTAATCATGAATCCATTTTTAAAAGAGTTGTTTTAGTGCAATATCCTAAAAACGGGGTTTATGCCATAGGATTTATTACTTCGGAAGCGCAAGGCGAGGTTCAGAAAAAGACAAAGGAAAATGTCGTAAATGTTTTTGTGCCCACCACGCCTAACCCTACTTCGGGCATGCTGGTGCTTGTGCCGCGGGAGGACATTATTCTATTGGATATGTCTGTGACAGAAGGAATGAAAATGATTATTTCAGGCGGAGCAGTTACGCCAAAAGCCGATTATGGCAATACAGAAAACAGAAGCGATACTTTTAAAAAAGAAGGACTTCAGGGAAACTAGCTTTATCCTTACTTTTTTTACGAAAGATTTCGGAAAAGTAGACGGTATTATAAAAGGCGCCAGGGGTTATAGGCCGAGGGGCGACGCGAACCCCATATTTTTCAGTCTGGACCAGGTAGTTTTTTACGAAAAAAAAATCGGCGGCATTTCTATAGTGTCGCAGTGCGAGACGCAGGAAGTATTCCTTAATATACTCAAGGAATGGATCAGGGCTTCTTCGGCGTATTACATGCTGGAGCTGGTGGACGTATTTACCGAACCCGGAGAGAAATCAGAAGAGGTGTTTGACAGCCTGTGCAATAGTTTTAAATTTTTGGATAGCGGCAAAGAAGCGGAAAGCATAACCAGGCTTTTTGAAATAAAATTATTAAAGGCCCTTGGTTTCTGGCCCGGCGCTGAATATTTCAAATTGACCAAAGGCGCCATGTCGAGCGTTATGCATCTGGAAAAAGAATCGTGGAAAACCGCTTCTAATATGAAATTGACAAAAGACGTGAATGCCGAGATAAAAGCAATTACCGGCAAGATAATAGAGGAAAATTTAGACAGGCCTTTAAAAACAACAAGGTTTTTAATATGAAAAAACTATCATTTCAGGAAGTAATAGAGCGGTTGAACAAGTTCTGGTCAGACAAGGGGTGCCTTGTTGTCGAACCATTGGATACAGAGGTCGGCGCAGGCACATTTCATCCTGCTACGTTCTTTAAATCGCTCGGAAAGGACCCGTGGCGCTGCGCGTATGTCCAGCCTTCAAGGCGGCCTTGCGACGGCAGATATGCGGATAACCCTCTGAGGCTCCAGCATTATTACCAGTATCAGGTCATTATAAAACCAACAATTCCTGATATAAGAAAAGTTTATCTTGATAGCCTTAAATTCCTGGGAGTGGATTTAAAGGCTCATGAAGCGAGATTTGTGGAGGATGACTGGGAATCTCCTACTTTGGGCGCATCAGGTCTAGGCTGGGAAGTATGGCTGGACAGTTTTGAGATTACGCAGTTTACGTATTTTCAGCAGGTGGCAGGCATAGAATTGGATCTCGTGCCTTGCGAAATAACCTATGGACTTGAGCGGATATGCATGTTTATCCAGGAAAAATTCAATTTATTTGACTTGGAGTGGCATAACAGCGTGACTTACGGCGACATTCACAGGCAGCACGAAATAGAATATTCAAAGTACAATTTCGAAGAAGCTGACATAGAGATGCATTCAAAGATGTTTGAATTTTTTGAAAAAGAAGCAAACAGATTGGCGGATAAAGGGCTTGCCTATCCCGCTTATGGTTTTGTTCTAAAGACGTCGCACGCATTTAATGTGCTGGACGCAAGGGGCGCAATAAGCCAGAACGAGAGGCCTCGCTATATCGCAAGGGTTCGCTCTCTCGCTAAGCGCTGCGCAGACCTCTACCTCGGTAGTATTGTATGAAAAAAAATATTAGAGATATCAGCGATTTTTTATTAGAGATCAATGTTGAAGAGCTGCCGGTTAGCTGCGTGAGGCCTGCTTTGGATAAGCTGAAAAACGCGTTCATCGAAAGGCTTAAAACAGAGCGCATAGCGCATGGAAATATTGCCGTATTCGGGACAGCTGCTGTCCTCATCTGCCATATCAAAGACATATTATTGAAACAGGAAGAGTTTTCTCAGGAGATAAGTGGTCCGCCCAGGAAAATAGCATTTGATGAAAATAATAAACCTACGCCTCAGGGCATGGGTTTCGCGAAGAATCAGGGGGTGGATGTAAAAGATTTAAAAATAAAACAAACGCCAAAAGGCGAGTATGTATTTATAGTCAAGAAAATAAAATCAAGGCCCACGAAAGAGGTCCTGCGGGATATTACGCCGGGTATCGTAAAATCAATTAGTTTTCCAAAGACGATGAGGTGGGACGATTCAGGCGCGAGATTCGCAAGGCCCATAGAATCTATCCTGGTTTTATTGGATAAGGAAAATATAAAGATTAAAATCTGGAACGTAGAAGCCAAACTTATTAAAGGCGCATCAATAAGCGCGTATCTTAAAAAACTTGAAAAATCATGTATCTTGGACCAGGACAAAAGAAAGCTGGAGATAGAAAAGATGATTAGCGCGGCTCAAAAAAAACTTGGGCTGGATGAATACATTGACAAAAATCTCCTTGAGGAAACGAATTTCCTGGTAAAGTCTCCGGTATTGATGACAGGGGATTTTGACAAGAGATTTCTCGCTGTCCCTAAAGACGTCCTGGCTGCCAGTATGTCCAAACATCAGAGGATATTCACTCTTTCCAAAAATAATAAGCTTGTTAATAAGTTTATCGCCATAATTGACGGCAAGGGCCGGAACATAGAGAAAATGAAAAAGGTTTACGCCAATATTTTAGAAGCCAGGCTCAAGGACAGCCTGTTTTTTTACAATGAAGATATCAAGAAGCCGTTTTCGGACCTGACGCCTAAATTAAAAGACTTGATTTTTCAAAAGGATTTAGGTAATATGTTCGAAAAAATTCAAAGGCTTGAAGAACTTTCGTCATTTATTTCGGAAAGATTAAATATAAGCCCTGATAAAAGAGGCGCTGTTAAAAGAGCGGCTTATTTATGCAAAACAGACCTCGTTACGCAGATGGTAGGCGAATTTCCTAGCCTGCAGGGCGCGATGGGCATGGAATATAGCCTTAAAAGCGGAGAAAAAGAATCCGTAGCAATAGCCATAAAAGAACATTATCTTCCGAAAGGCCTGGATGATAATCTTCCCGAGACAATAGAAGGCGCGATACTCGCAATAAGCGACAGGGTCGATAATATAGTAGGCCTTCTGGGAAGCGGGATAGAACCGAAAGGAAGTTTTGATCCGTTCGGCATCAGAAGAAATTCCCAGGGCCTGATTCAGATCGTAAATCATAGATCTCTCAGGATCGGATTTCAAAGCCTGATTAAAAAGGCCATAGAATTATATAAAGGTAAGCTTAAAATATCACAGGCAGAATTGGAAATAAAAGTGATTGACTACATAAAGGAAAGGCTTGAATTTCTGACGCCGGATACCAAGCCGCTGGAATTAAAGCAGGCAGTGCTTAAATCAGGCTGTAATGATATCGTGGGCGTATTTAAAAGAGTAGAGGCGCTCTCCAAGATAAGCTCTGAGAAATATTTTTTAAAGACAGCTAAGGTCTGCGAGAGAACATCTAATATTTTAAAAGGCGCCAAAGGCGAAAAGATAAGCGCTGTAAATGAAACCCTTTTAAAGGAGGATTTGGAAAAAGAGGTGTGGAAGGCGTATTCAGCCAATAACCGGGCAATAGAGAACCTGATAAAGGAAGAAAAATATGAAGAAGCTACCAGGGCTTACGGAGACGCGTTTTTCGAAGTCCTGCATAAGTTTTTTGACAACGTGCTTGTGAACACGGAAGACAGCTCTCTTCGCGAAAACAGGCTTGCGATGATGCAGGCCATTAATAAACTCTACACAAATGATGTAGCGGACCTGGCAATGTTGCCTCAGATCGTGGTTCAATAAACAATAGAAAGGAAGGGCGCAGTAAAAATGAGCAAAGTGGTTTACTTCTTTGGCGGTGGAAAAGCGGACGGAAACGAAAGCATGAAAAATCTTCTGGGAGGCAAGGGCGCTAACCTTGCTGAAATGGCAGGCCATAAGGATTTAAAACTGCCTGTTCCTCCAGGATTTACGATTACGACTGAAATATGCGCTTACTATTATCAGAATAAAGGAAAATATCCCAAGGGGCTCAGGGAAGATGTCGATAAAAATCTGGCAAAGATTGAAAGATTAATGAATAAGGGATTCGGCGATGCTAATAATCCTTTACTTGTTTCTGTGCGTTCCGGCGCCCGCAAATCCATGCCCGGCATGATGGAAACAGTTTTAAATGTAGGCCTTACAGAGAAAACAATCCCCGGCCTTATAAGAGAGACAGGAAACGAGAGGTTTGTTTATGACGCGTACAGGCGCCTTATAATGATGTATTCCGACGTTGTGATGGAAAAGGCAGCTGGCGTTGAGCCTGAGGGCGACATGGGGATACGCAAGCAGCTCGAGAGAATAATGGACAGCGTGAAGCATAAAAAAGGCGTAAAGAATGATACTGATTTGAATGCCGAAGATTTGAAAAAACTTTGCGCAGAATTTAAAAAGAAAATAAAAGAAGTCCTTAAAAAAGATTTTCCGGATGATCCTTACGAGCAGTTATGGGGAGGCATAAGCGCTGTATTCGCGTCTTGGAACGGCAAGAGAGCCATCTCTTACAGGAGGATTGAAGGCATTCCCCATGAATGGGGCACCGCGGTAAACGTGCAGACAATGGTTTTTGGGAATATGGGCAATGATTCTGCCACCGGAGTTGCATTTACCAGAAATCCGGGTAACGGAGAAAACGGTTTTTACGGCGAATATCTCGTGAATGCGCAGGGCGAAGACGTTGTCGCCGGCATAAGGACGCCTGCTCCGATAAATGAGTATTCTACAAGCGAGCACAATAAAGAGCTTGTAAGACTTGAAAAATTCATGCCTGCGATTTATAAAGATATCTGCGAAATAAGAAAAAGGCTGGAGAAGCATTATAAGGACATGCAGGACATTGAATTTACCATTGAAAAAGGCAAACTGTTCATGCTTCAGTGCCGTTCAGGAAAAAGAAACGGCCCTGCTGCCGTAAGAATGGCAGTGGAAATGGTAAAAGAAAAACTGATAGACGTAAAAACAGCTGTTATGAGAGTTACCCCTGACCAGCTGGATGAATTACTGCACCCTATTATAGATCCTAAAACAGAAAAGTTAAGCAAGCCTATTGCAAAGGGTTTGCCTGCAGGCCCGGGAGGCGCATGCGGCCAGGCGGTATTTACAGCAGAAGAAGCTGTAAGGTGGAAAAAGGAAGGTAAAAATGTGATCCTTGTCCGCGAAGAAACAAATCCCGAAGACGTTGAAGGCATGAGGGCAGCTGAGGCAATACTTACAGTGAGAGGCGGCATGACCTCGCACGCGGCTCTTGTTGCCAGGGGCTGGGGGAAATGCTGTATTGTAGGCTGCGGCGGCATAACGATTAACTCAGGAGCAAAACAATTTTCTGCCGGAGGAAAAACTTTCAAGGAAGGCGACTGGATTACGCTTAACGGAACAAAAGGTTATGTGTATGAAGGAAAACTTCCCATGATGGACGCCACAGAAGAAAACGAGATTTTCAATAAATTTCTTAAGATATGCGACTCTGTCAGAAAATTAAAAATCAGGACCAATGCAGAGACTCCAAGCGACGCGAAAAAAGCCCGCTCATTCGGCGCAGAAGGCATTGGCCTTTTCAGGACAGAGCACATGTTTTACGGTAAAGGTTCGGAAGTCCCCTTATTTAAATTAAGAAAAATGATAGTTTCAAAGACCGCGGAAGAAAGAAAAGCTGCCTTGGCTGAACTTTTTGAACACGTAAAGAGCGACATAAAAGGTACTCTTGAGGTAATGGAAGGGTATCCGGTTACCATAAGGCTTCTGGATCCGCCTCTTCATGAGTTTATACCGCACGAGGAAGTAAAGCTAAAGGAACTCGCAGTAAGCCTGAATATATCCTTGGAGGAATTGGAAAAGAGGGCTTCAAACTTACGTGAATCTAATCCTATGATGGGCCATCGCGGGGTGAGATTGGGAGTTACTTATCCTGAAGTGACTGAGATGCAGGTGCGAGCGATACTTGAATCAGCGTGCGAACTTATTCAGGCCGGCAAGAAAGTCTCTCCTGAGATAATGATTCCTGTCGTATGCGATAAGAATGAATTGATAGATCAGAAAAAACTCGCGGAAAAAGTTTACCAAGAGGTTATAGTTAAATATAAGGTAAAGAAAATACCTCACATGTTCGGCACGATGATTGAAATTCCGAGAGCCGCTCTTATGGCAGGCCGTATTGCCGAAGAAGCTGAGTTTTTCTCTTTCGGCACTAATGATCTTACTCAGATGAGCTTTTGTTTTTCAAGGGATGACATGGCTGGATTCCTTCCGGCGTATCTCGAGAAGAATATTCTGCCTAATGACCCGTTTCAGACAATTGACCAGGACGGAGTCGGTGAGCTTATAAAGATAGCTATTGATCGCGGAAGAAAAACGCGCAAAGACCTGAAGGTTGGTATTTGCGGAGAGCACGGCGGAGAGCCTAAATCAGTGGAATTCTGCCACAGGGTTGGCATGAACTACGTAAGTTGTTCACCTTTCAGGGTTCCTATTGCCAGGCTCGCTGCAGCGCAGGCTCAGGTGAAAGAAAAAAAATAAACATGGATGCTATAAAATTATATCTCAGGGCAATAAAAGATACGCCTCTACTGACCGCGGAAGAGGAGATATCCTTGTCAAAGAAGGTCAGGATAGGCAATGTGCATGCCAGGAAGAGGATGATACAGGCTAATCTCAGGCTTGTAGTGAATATCGCCAAACGGTATTCGAAATTAGGCGTTCCGATGATGGACCTGATCGAAGAAGGGAATCTCGGCCTTATGAAAGCTGTGAAGAAATACAACCCGCATAAAGGCTACAGATTTTCCACTTACGCGGCGTGGTGGATCAAGCAGTATATTACAAGGGCCGTCGCGAATCAGGGCAAGACCATCAGGATACCTGTTTACATGACAGAGATAATCAACAGGTGGAAAAGGGTTACTGAACAGCTGACTCAAAGATATGGCAGGAAGCCCAAGACAAAAGAAGTTGCAAAGCTGATGAGATTTTCTATGAAGAAAATACGGGAGATAAGCGAGGCAGCCACTAAGATTTCTTCTCTTGACGCGCCTATCGGCGACGAAAGCACAGGGCAGTTTATAGACCTTATTGAGGACAATTCTAGCTTATCTCCTACGGATAACGTTACTGATACTCTTCGCCGCGAAAGGGTTGTCCAGCTGCTGGACCGCATGAATGAACGCGAAAAAAAGATACTGGACCTGAGATTTGGCTTAAGCGACGGCGCTACTCATACCCTGGGCGAAACAGCAAAGGTGTTCGGTATCACGAGAGAAAGGGTCAGGCAGATAGAAAGCGCGGCGCTTGAAAAATTGCGAGTTTTTATAATGCAGCAAACCGGCGAGATGGGAGAATATTAATGGACGATTTAAAGAAATACATACGCAGCATCCCTGACTTCCCCAAAAAAGGCATTCTTTTCAGAGACATCACGACACTTATCGGTAACAAGGATAAGTTCAGGGAAGTTATAGATACGCTTGCGAAAAGATACGCTGATAAAAAAATAGACGCAGTCCTTGCCGTAGAATCACGCGGCTTTATTTTTGGCGGAGCCCTGGCTTATAAGTTAGGTGCAGGATTTGTCCCTGTCAGAAAAAAAGGAAAACTTCCATCCAAAACAATCCAGGCGACTTACTCTCTGGAATACGGCGAAGATACGCTTGAGATACATCAAGATGCGATAAAACCCGGGGCAAGGATTTTATTGATAGATGATTTATTGGCAACAGGTGGGACGCTTGGCGCAGTAATAGATCTTGTAAAAAAACTGAAAGGCGAAATCGTAGAGATTACCTTCATCATAGAATTAGAAGACTTAAAAGGCCGTTCCAAATTAAGCGATTTCCCGGTCTATTCCATGGTCCAGTATTAATAAATCCCTGTCCACCTGCCAGGTGAGCCATCATCTGGCTCACCTGGCAGGTGGACCAAGGTCAAAGGTCCCAGTAGCTCAGATGGATAGAGCACAGGTTTCCTAAACCTGGGGTCGGGCGTTCGAATCGCCCCTGGGACGCCATCCTTCGACGCGCGAAAATTTTATTTTATAAAATTTTCGCTTGCTCAGGATGGTGGTGAGCAAGCGAGCGAAGCGAGCGCGTCGAACCACAATGCTTAGCTAAGGAGAGAAACATGATCGACCTGCATACCCACACATTATTAAGCGATGGAGAGTTATTGCCCACTGAATTAGCTAGGCGGGCGCAGGAAAAAGGCTATAAAGTTATAGGCATGACCGACCACGTGGATTCTTCCAACATAGACTTTGTCATACCCAGGATCATAAACGCGTGTAATGACATAAATAAAAACTGGAAGATAAAAGCGATTCCCGGAGTTGAGATTACGCATATGCCTATTGAGCTGATAAAAAGCACTGCAAAATTTGTCCGTTCAAAAGGCATAAAGCTGATTCTCGGCCACGGCGAAACAATAGTCGAGCCTGTTATTAAAGGCACAAATAAGGAAGCGCTTCTTGCGGACATAAGCATCCTGGCTCATCCGGGGCTTATAACGCTGGAAGACGCGAAGCTCGCGGCAAGTAGAAATATCTATCTTGAAATCACGACTCGTAAAGGCCATTCGCTTAGTAACGGTCACGTTGCGAAGATGGCGAGACTCGCGGGAGCGAAACTTGTTATAAGTACAGATTCCCACGCGCCTGAAAATCTGATTACAAAGGATTTTGCGGAAGAGGTTCTTTTTGGCGCAGGACTTGATAAAAAGGAAATTGCGCAGGTTTTTAAAAATTCGGAAGAATTAGTAGCACGACTTACTTGACATTAAAGGATAGATGTAGTAACCTTATTATAAAAAAGCCCCTCGCGACTCAGTGAAGAATAAGGGCTGCTCGGGATTAAATTTTGTTTCACAAAATTTAAGGAGGATATATGTATATATTTAAGTTTCTTATTCTTTGTGTTTTGTCTCTGGTTTTATTGGCCGGCTGCGCTACATTTCCTCAAAACGAATCATCGGGCAATGCAGAAAAAAATAAAGTAACTCTTTCAGTGGCCCCTATTCTTAAATTTGAAGATATACCTGTTCCCGCGGGTTTTAAAAGTTTAGACAAAGAGTCTTTTGCGTTCCAGAATGATAAATCGAGAGTAGCCTTATTAAAGTATTACGGCGGCCAGACAGCAGACCAGGTAGTGGCGTTTTATAAGGAGCAGATGGCTTCATTTAATTGGGACCTGGTGAATATCATAGAATACGATAGAAAGGTTTTAAACTACGAGAATTCGGATGAAAGCTGTATAGTTACAGTACAACCGCAGGGCGGAAAGAGCACTGTTATAATATCTCTTTCTCCTAGGTCCAGGCCTATAAAAGCGCAGAAAACGGAAACCAAGTAAAATAGGGATAAAAGCACAAAGTTCTTGACAATTATATATATATGAGGTATACTTTTTGGCAATAAAGTAAAGAAATCGTTTACAAGAAGCGTATACCGCTATAGGCAGCTTTAATCTATGCAAGGGAGGGAGGTGAAACTTTTAAGCAGAAGCAGCCAAAATAATATAGCGATATATCATAGAGAGAAAAACAATTTTAGGTAATAGCCTAGATATAATAAAGTCAACCAAGGAGGAAAAGTAAATGAGTAGATTCTTAAAACTAATGAGTATACTAGCAATAGTAGCTCTCATTGCTGTCCCCGCGTTCGCAGAAGTGCAGAACGTAAAGGTCAGCGGTGATATTGATTCAAAAATGATTACCAGAAATGACTACGATTTCAATAATTACACAAGCGGCACTAATGCTGATTCAGACACATGGTTCATGTCAACCGCAAGAGTTCAGATTGACGCAGACCTGACTGATAATGTGTCTACTTGTGTAAGATTACTCAATGAAAGAGATTGGAATCAAGAAGCTGTTGCTGATGGAAGCGGCAATACAAACATTGCCTTAGATCTCGCATCTGTAAAGATGAAGGAGATGTTTTATGCTCCTTTAACACTGACCATTGGAAGGCAGAATTTAAGATTCGGCAATGGATTAGTAGTTGGAGATCCGGATTCAAATGATCGATCAATAGGTACTTCAATCGCAGCAGAAGACTTTTCTGTAAGAAAAGCTTTTGACGCAGTAAGGGCAACTTTTGACTACAATCCTTTAGTGTTGGATATTGTAATGGCAAAGATTACTGCAGGCACTGTCGGATCATCGAAAAACGACGATGATACAGATCTATATGGTATCAATGCAGCATATAAGTTTGACAAGTATAATTCAGAAGCAGAAGCTTATATGTTCGCAAAGAATACCAGAGCAGCTAACGTGGAATCAGATAAAATTTATACATATGGCGTAAGAGGCAGTTTAGAGCCAATCTCCAAGTTAGTAGTAGATGGAGAGCTTGCAGTACAGAGAGGCGATTATAGGCTTGGTGGCGTGAGCATTGACAGATCTGCTTGGGCAGCTGATTTAGGCGCAGCATACGCGATTGATTACAAGTGGTCGCCAAAAGTTGCAGCAAGATATGTCTATCGTTCCGGCCAGAAAACACCTCCTGGTCAAGCTGTTGATACAGATGCAGCGGCTGGTGTAACTTATAAAGCATGGGATACTTCGTTTGAAGACCAGACGCACGGTATTGTTGCAAATCAGATTTTTGACGGCAATAACGATGGCGTGGATTCAAACTCTAGCATAATCAATGTAATGGCGTCAGCTGTTCCTGTGCAGGACCTGACAGTTGCGCTTGATTATTACTATTTTATGTTAGCGCAGAAATGGGACACCACTGTTACAACTACAAGAGATGGTCTACAAATAAGGGGTAATAAAAATTTAGGGCAAGAAGTAGATTTTTCATTAGGTTATGACTACACAGAAGATGTGAAGCTTGGTTTGACAGCAGGTTTCTTTATGCCAGGCAAAACATTCTTAACAGACAACAACGACCGAGCATCCACAGTCGTAGCTAATGTAAAGGTTGCTTTCTAACCTAAAACATTAGTTCAGCAGTTTAAATCCCCTGGGGGAGTAATCCTCCAGGGGATTTTTATTTGCAAACAAACTCACCGCCTTTTACATATCTTCTAGTCTGCTGAAAAAATCTAAATTTTTTTGAAAGAAAATCCCCTCCAAATGTGTCTTATATAATGAGAACCCTGGTCCACCTGCCAGGTGAGCCAGCTGGCTCACCTGGCAGGTGGACCAAAGGTATAAGCTATAGGAGGGGTAAAATGGATAGTCAGCGCATAGTTACAGACGAAATCTATCATGTTTATAGTAAAAGTATCGCAGAATATGTAATATTTAATAATGATTTTGAATATTCAAGGATGCGCGAAGTCATTGAATATTATAGAATCGAAAGGCCTTTTGTCCGGTTTTCAAGGTTCAAAGAAAGGAATATGCAGGTTAAACAACTTGACGTTAAAAGACTTGTGCAGATTATTTGTTATTGCATTATGCCGACCCATATACATTTAGTGCTTAAGCAATTAAAGGACAAAGGAATTTCAGTTTTTATGAGCAACGTGCTTAATAGTTATTCGCGATATTTTAATATAAAGCATAATCGCAAAGGGCCATTATGGGAGAGTAGTTTTAAAAAAGTGCTGGTAGAAAGCGATGCGCAGTTGCTCCATTTGACAAGATACATTCATTTAAATCCTGCTACAGCGTATATAGTTAATAACCCGGAAGACTGGAAATGGTCCTCTTATCGGGAATATATTTCCGGTAATAAAGAGGGCATTTGTGAATATGACAATGTATTAGATATAAAGCCAGAGGAGTATAAAAAATTTGTAGAAGACAGAATTTCTTATCAAAGAGAATTGGCAAAAATAAAGGATATGATACTAGAATAACGTAAGCCTCTGTCCACCTGCCAGGTGAGCCAGATGGCTCACCTGGCAGGTGGACAGAGGGTGGACAAAAGATGTTTACATTAAGTTATAATTATGTATAATATAAGCCATGAGAAAAATATTCGTACTTGATACAAATGTGATTCTTCATAACGCTGAGGCATTGAACGTATTTGCGGATAACGAAGTTGTCCTTCCTATCGACGTCATTGAAGAGTTGGACATATTCAAAAAAGACAGCGATGAAAAGGGCCGCAATGCCAGGGCAGCGATAAGAATGCTGGATGACCTGAGAGAACATGGCAAATTAGGCGAAGGCGTTCCTCTTGAGAACGGCGGAATTTTGCGTATTGTTATGCACGTGGATTCAAAAGGCATCCTGAATGTTTCGCCGCACGAAAGAGACAATAAAATTTTGATGGTGGCGTATGATCTTCAGCAGAAAGGCAATCATGTGATTTTTGTTTCCAAGGATATAAACGCCAGAGTAAAAGCAGATGCATTAGGTGTAAATGCGGTTGATTTTGAAAAGCAAAAAGTGGACATAGACAGCCTGTATAACGGCTGGAAAGAAATAGAATTCAGCTCGAAAGAGATAGATAATTTTTATGAAAAAAAGTTTTTCGCCCTGAAGGAAAACGGGTTGTTCCCGAATCAGTATATATTATTGAAGGATAAATCCGCGGGTAAACATACGGCTCTCGGAAGATATGACGCTAAACAAAAAGGCATAGTGCTTTTAAAATCAGACCTTGGGGATGTGTGGGGCATAAAACCGAGAAATAAAGAACAGGCAATTGCCTTAGATCTTCTTCTGGACGACAGTATAAAGCTTGTGACGCTCGTAGGAGTGGCAGGCACAGGAAAAACCCTTCTCGCGCTCGCGGCAGGATTGAAAAAGACAGTGGATGAGCATGGCTACAAAAGGATGCTTGTTTCAAGGCCTGTTATACCGATGGGAAAAGATATAGGCTATCTGCCGGGCACAAAAGAAGAGAAGCTCGTAAACTGGATGCAGCCTATTTATGATAATCTGGAATATATCCTTACCATAAGAAAAAGAAAAGAACACGTTGAGGGCTTGATCGACTGCGATCTTCTGCAATTAGAAGCGCTTACTTACATGAGAGGGAGAAGTATCCCCAATCAATTTATAATCATAGACGAGGCACAGAATCTCACGCCTCATGAAATAAAAACAGTCGTAAGCCGCGCAGGAAGCAATACAAAGATGGTTCTCACGGGGGACCCTTACCAGATAGACAGTCCGTATCTTGATTCATCCTCTAACGGCCTCAGCTACGCAGTTGAGCGCATGAAAGGCCAGGAGATGTTCGGCCATGTAACTCTTACCAAGAACGAGCGCTCTGGTCTTGCGTCCTTAGCCGCAGAATTATTATAGTAAATATGTTTTAGCGCGAAGCTCACTGCGTTCGCTTCGCGCCAGCCCTTGTTTTTTCCAAAAAATGAGGCATACTTATAACTAGAGACAACTGAATAGTATTACGACAAAGGCAAACCGCTCGAAAGAGCGGGGCGCAAAGTCACAGGCCTAAGATTCTGCGAGCGCGGGATTAAGGTGGCTGGATTACCGAAATTTAAAAACCTATTCTGCCAAGGGCCGGATAGGTTTTTTTATTCGAGGGTCTCAAGATGAAGAAAGCCGCAGTTATGTTGATAGTTCTTATAGCTGTGGTTTTTTCTTTAAAGGAGGCAGGAACCAGTTCCATTGTCATTAAAGGCAAGGCGTCCTGGTATTCCCAGAAAGACCCGGGAATTCTTCTAACAACAGCCAATATGGAAACATTTAATGATTCCCAGCTTACGTGCGCTATGTGGGACCTGCCGTTTAACACTATATTAAAGGTAACAAATATGGAAAATGACAAGTCTGTTATTGTCCGGGTAAACGATAGAGGCCCTGCCAAGAGATTAAACCGCGCGATAGACCTTACAAAAACAGCTTTTTCCAAAATAGCTGACCTGGAAAAAGGCCTTGCAGAAGTTTCCGTAGAAATAATGTAATATTAAATAAGGCGCTTCCGATAAAATATATTTGACGAGGACATGTTTTTAGCATAAACTTATTCTATATGAAGAACGTAGCCATTATTTTTATATTATTTATAATGAGCGCCGTGTCAGGCTGCGCTACGCAGGAATATAATACCGCTACCGGCAAAGAAGACATTATTTTTGTAGATACCCAGAAAGAAGTGAATATGGGGAAAAGTATTGCCGAGAGCATTGAAAAAAGCAAAGAGATAAAACTGGATCCTGATCCGCTGATGACAGAGCGCGTCAATGAGGTCGGCCAAAGGATCGCATCTATCAGCGGCAGAAAAGAGGTGAGCTATACGTTCAGGGTTATAGATAAGGATGACGTGAATGCGTTTGCTTTGCCGGGAGGATACGTGTTTGTCTTCAAAGGCCTTGTGGACAAGGTTTCCAAAGACGATGAGCTTGCCGCAGTCATTGCCCATGAAATAGCGCACGTGGTAGCGAAGCATTCAATAAAGAGGCTCCAGGGAGGAGTAGGTTATAATATACTCCAGATATTAATGGCTGTTACGGGAGCAGGGAGGCCGGACGCAGGCCGTATTGACGCCGCATTCGGCCAGTTGATCATGTCTTATTCAAGAGAAGACGAGGCGCTGGCTGATAAACTGGCAATAAAATACTTAAAAGAAGCAGGTTATGACCCGTGGGCAGTCGTGAGCCTTCTTAAAAAGCTTCAGGAAGCGGATAAAACTGAGCCCATAAGGCCATATACCAGTTACCGCTCTCATCCATATGTCGCAGACCGCATACGCATGGTCAAGCAGGAACTTGCAGGCGAAGTTGATTTTAGCGATTACATGAATAAAGGGATAGAATAGGAGGATTTATGCTTAGAAGAGATGATTTTACCACGCAGGACCCGTGGCGCATATTCAGGATTATGGCTGAGTTTGTGGAAGGTTTTGAGGAACTTGCCAAGATAGGCCCTGCTGTTACCATATTCGGCTCAGCCAGGACAAAACCAAGCGATAAATATTATAAATTAGCAGAAGAGAGCGCGTTCTTGCTGGCCAAAGACGGTTATGCGATAATTACGGGCGCAGGCCCGGGCATAATGGAGGCGGCTAATAAAGGCGCTAAAAAAGCAGGCGTTGCCTCTATAGGCCTTAACATACAGGTGCCTGTGGCGCAGAAGCCGAACAGTTTTATAACAAAACTTGTGGAATTCAGGTATTTTTTCTGCAGGAAAGTAATGTTTTTAAAATACGCAAAAGCATCAGTGATATTTCCAGGCGGATTTGGAACAATGGATGAATTTTTTGAAACCATAACACTTATTCAGACTCAAAGGATAGACAAATTTCCTGTTGTGCTGATGGGAGGCGTATATTGGAGAGGCCTGATAGATTGGGTCAAAAAATCTATGCTCAAGGGAAGATACATATCAGAAGAAGATCTGGATATATTTTCTATCGTAGATGAACCGTCTGAAGCAGTGCAAGTTATAAAGGATTTCTATTCTAATCAAAAATAAGAATATAGCTAGCTGGCCATGGCCAGCGTTAATTATATTTTTTGTTGAAAACAAATTATGTTAGGTATATAATTCAGACATGGCTCACAGGTTTATAAGCGATTTGAAAGAAGGAGAGATAGTAGAGTCGGTTTATCTTGTAAGAGAAAAATCCTTCGACATCACCAAGAACGGTAATCCATACATATCGCTCGAACTTTCCGACAGGACAGGCATGGTGGATTGCAGGAAATGGGACGCCTTAAAGTCTTTATTTGATTCTTTTATCGTAGATGATTTTATAAAAATAAGGGGCAAGGTAGAATTCTACAAAAACTATCCGCAATTAAAACTGGAATCCATAGAAAAGATAAACGAGGAATCCGTAGATCTTTCGCTGTATGTACCGGTTTCAGATAAAAACAGAAATCAGATGTTTAAAGATTTTTTATCTGAAATGGAATCAATCAAAAATCCCTATCTTAAGGTCTTAATACATAACGTGTTCTCCGATAAAGGCATATCTGAAAAATTCAAAACAGCGCCTGCTGCCAGTGATTTTCATCATCCGTACATAGGCGGGCTTGTTGAGCATACGCTCGCGTGCGTTCAACTTGCAAGAACGATATCTTTAAAATACGAGAATATAAATATCGACCTTCTTTTATGCGGCACAGCTCTCCACGACATAGGGAAGATAGAAGAACTTGCGTATAAAAGAAGTTTTTATTATACGGATAGAGGCAGGCTGATAGGCCACATAGTCCTGGGCGTAAATATCGTAAGCGCGGCAATTGATAAGATCCAGGATTTTCCGGAAGAATTGAAAAATCTTATTCTGCATATAATACTCAGCCATCACGGAGAACATGAATGGGGTTCGCCTAAAAGGCCCATGTGCTTCGAGGCGATCATCCTGCATCACATAGATAACCTGGACGCAAAGATAAACGGATTCCGGCATTTTGTAAAGACATACAATGACCTTGATTCGTCATGGACAAAACACAGCAAAATGTTCGGAGAGTTTTTATATAAAAAATCGCCCCTCGTCTCACCCGCCACCTTTGATGGCGAGGCGGCCTCGGGATCAAATTTTGTTGCACAAAACAAGTAGCGAAAGACAAGGGTCCCTCGCGACCCGATGGAAAATAATTAGGGTCACTCGGGATCAAAATTTTGTTTCACAAAATTTTGGGAGGTGAAGCATGAAGAAAAAGAAAACCAAGAAGGTAATTAGAAAGCCTGTAAAAAAGGCAAAGAAGAAAACCGTTGCCAAGAAGAAGCCCCTGGCAAAGGCACTAAAAAAGGCTTCATCTATACCCAGCGGCGCATCTCTCGAAGAAGCAGGTATAATAACCCATTATTTTCCAAAAGTAGATGCAGCTGTCGTAAAACTTACGAAGAGCACTCTTTCCGTGGGAGATAACATTGTCATAAAAGGCCATACGTCTGATTTTAAGGAAAAGGTGCAATCTATCCAGCTTGACCACGCGCCGATACAAAATGCGGAAAAGGGTATGGAGATAGGGTTAAAGGTAAAATCAAAGGTTAGGGAACACGACGTAGTCTATAAAATAGTAAGTTAGACGACGGCTTGAATTTGCTTAAAAAATGTGATATACTCAATAATGAAGCCGATAAAGTTACAAAGAGATGCCTTAATATAAGGCCAAGCCGGATCGCGCTAAGCGACTAATCTTTATCGGCTTCTTTTTTTATATTTAGAATATGGAGAATGCGGATAATAAAAATATAATAGGGCTTGCGCTGGGTTCCGGAGCTGCTTTCGGCCTGGCTCACATAGGCGTTTTGCGCGTGCTGGAAAAAGAAAAGATACCAATAGGCATTGTTTCAGGCGCAAGCATGGGCGCCCTCATAGCTGCGATGTGGGGTATCGGCCTCAGCTCTAAGGAAATAGAAGACATTTCCGGGAAGCTTAAAAGAAAACTTAACATCATGAGGCTCCTGGATTTTACTTTCCCTGTATCCGGAATACTTGCGGGCAAGAGATTGAAAAGATTTTTAAGAGCTATCCTGGGAGACAGGATGTTTGAGGACCTTAAGATACCGGTTAAAATAATATCTTACGATCTGGTAAATAGAGAAACCGTTACGATAGATAGCGGCAGGCTTCTGGACGCTGTCTATAAAAGTATTGCCGTGCCCGGAATATTCCAGCCTGTAATGGAAGACGGAAAGATGTTTGTGGACGGAGGCATATTGGATCCGGTGCCTGTGGACACGCTTTTTAAAAATGGGGCGGCGAAAGTGATAGCAGTAAATGTTCTGCCCGGCCCGAGGAATATATGCGAGAGAAACATGGCTTTAAAAGAGATTGAAAAGGAAGAGGAAAATATAATGAGGCAGGGGTCTTTGGATGAGCAGATATGCGTTCATTTGACGAGATTTTTCAAAAAGATTTTTACTCCTAACATATTTGACGTTATAATGACCAGCATGCAGGCAATGGAATACAGCCTGGCAGAGATAAGCTGCTGCAGAGCTAATGTAAGCCTTCATCCTGTCCTGAGCGACGCAGCCTCTACAGACTTTTATCTGGTAAAAAATTTTGTAAAAACAGGAGAAGAAGAAACCCTTAGGTATATAGATAAAATAAGGGCATTGGTTTGACGAATTATTAATTCCTTATTCAGAGGTAGCTATGCATCTGGAAAGCCAGATTATTAAAGTATTAATAGTGGATTTTGCCAGTGCTAATATATTGAAGATAAAGGGCGCGCTTTCAAAAGTGTCCGGCATATCTTACGATATATCCTGGCCTCAGGTAGAGGAGAATATCCTCAGGAAAGTAGAAGATGAAAAATTTGACATCATACTTCTTTCGTATAATCTTACCGGTTTAAATGGTTTGGAAATACTTGCAGATTTACAATATAAAGAACTATCGGGCCCTGTTATCATGCTGGCGGATGTCGTGGATAAAGAATTCGCGCCTCAAGCAATCCGCGAAGGAGCGTATGATTGCGTAATACGGGAAAAGGGATTTGAAGAAGGACTTCCCATTATTATGCATAACGCGATGGCTGCGTTCCGCGCCGCAAAAGAAAGAGAGCGCCTGCAAAAAGAAATAGCCGCTAAGAAAGTGGAGCTTGAGGCGGCAAATAGAAAATTACAGCAGCTCGATAAAATAAAATCAGACTTTGTAGCAAACGTGGCGCATGAATTCAGGACTCCGCTGATGATCATAAAAGGCAACGTGGACATTGTCAATAAAGGAGGGCTTGGCCCGGTTGCGCCCACTCAAAAAGAAATGCTCGACAGCGCTATAAATATAGTCAACAGGCTATCAAGGCTTGTAAATGATCTCCTGGACATATCAAAGATAGAATCCGGAAAAATGGAATTAAAAAAAGAACCCATTGAGATGAATAAAATAATAGAAGAAAATTTAGAGATTTTTGATAAGATAATAAAAGATAAGAAACAGATATTGCAGAAAGATCTAGCCAGGGATTTGCCAAAGATTAACGCCGATAAAGACAAGGTAACGCAGGCATTTATAAATCTTCTAAGCAATGCGATAAAATATACGCCCGAATTTAAAAATATTATGGTAAAAACCGTTAACCTGGAGAAAGAAATAATGGTAGAGATATCAGACGCAGGCGAGGGCTTGGCGCCTGATAACCTGGATAAGATATTCGATAAGTTTATCCGTGTTACCGCTGAAAAAAAAGAAGGGACTGGACTGGGCTTGCCAATAGCAAAAGATATAATTAGTTTACATAACGGCAGGATATGGGTGAAAAGCGAACTAGGAAAAGGAAGCCAGTTTTACTTTACGCTACCTAAATAGTCGTAAAAAATCTACGCGGTTGGGATGGTGAAAAATGTTTTTAGGCAGAATCGTGGAAGATATAAAATCTGCAATGAAGAAAGACCCTGCGGCGAGGAGCAGCCTGGAGGTTATTTTTTGCTATCCGGGCATTCACGCTCTGTGGCTTTACAGGATAGCGCATTTTTTATACAATAGAAAGATGTATATAATTGCGAGGATGGTTTCTCATTTTGCAAGATTTGTTACAGGAGTAGAGATTCATCCCGGCGCAAATATAGGAAGGCGCGTGTTTATAGACCATGGCATGGGCGTAGTAATAGGAGAGACTGCAGAGATTGGAGACGATAGCCTGATTTATAAAGGAGTTGTGCTGGGAGGCACGAACCTTCAAAGAGGAAAACGCCATCCCACGCTTGGCAGGAACGTGGTGGTAGGATCCAATGCCTGCGTCCTGGGACCTATAAAAATAGGAGACGGCGCAAAAATAGGCTCCGGATCTGTTGTCGTAAAAGATGTTCCGCCGGGCGCGACTGTAGTCGGCGTGCCTGGTAAAATAGTCAAAAAGAAAACTGCTGAAAAATTAGAGCTGGATTTTGAGCATGGAAATCTGCCTGATCCGATAGCAGACGTTGTAAAAATTATGCTCAAAATGCAGCATGAATTGGAGCAGAGACTGGAAACTATTGAAAAAGATCACAATATAAAAACAAGAAGCATATTCCATGATTACGAAGAAAAGGCGGTTGAAGAGCTTCCTGATGACAAATAATCTCTCGGCCGGTATTGACAAAATTGGTTTAGTGAGGTATAATTAAACAAATTTTATGGAAGGAGGGTAGTAAAGGTGCCGAAAGGAAAAGTGAAATGGTTCAGCAATCAAAAAGGCTATGGCTTTATCACTCCTGAAGATGGTAAAGATGTATTTGTGCATCATACGGCCATACAGGGGGAAGGTTATAAGACTTTACAGGAAGGCCAAGAAGTAGAGTTTGAGATTGTCCAGGGACCAAAAGGAGAACAGGCAGCTAACGTGACTAAATTATCATAAGTTTAAAAAAAATAGCTACCTTTGCCCCTCTGTCATAAAATGGCAGAGGGGCTTTTTAATTATATGAAACATTTATCTATTCCTTTTGCAATTTTAATTATAGCAGCAACCTTATCAATTATTTATCTGCCTGGTATCAATACCCCGTTTCAATTTGATGATGTAAAACGAATAGCAGGCCAGAAGGTAATAGAAAATCTGGATATCGGAAACATATTCCAGTATTCAAAGAGCAGGTTTCTGCTTTATTTTACCTTTGCTGCTAATTATTATTTCGGCAAATATAATGTATTCGGCTATCATCTTGTTAATTTAATCATCCATATCATATCTTCTTTGCTGGTTTTCGCTTTAAGCTTGATTATCTTCAATTCCCCCAGGCTGAAAAAACAGAATCTTGCGCAGCATAGCCTGATACTTGCATTTTTTTCATCAATGATATTCGCAATTCATCCGATACAGACAGGATCTGTTACTTACATATGGCAAAGGGGAGAATCAATGGCAGGCATGTTTTACTTTCTTTCAATATTTTTGTATGCAAAATTCAGATTAATCCAGATAAATGGCGGCGGGAAAAAACTAGGCTGGTTGTTTTATATACTCTGTTTTGTATCAATGACATTGTGTTCCCTGACAAAAGAAACCTCCCTGACTCTTCCTGCAGCCATACTAATTTACGAGATATGTTTTTTAAGCAAGGATATGAATGAATTGAAATCTTCTTTGAAATACCTTATTCCAATCTTATTGTTTATTTTAGCGCCTATTATGATTACTAAATTAGAAAGCCAAAGCGGGACTATAAGTATAAGGTTTACCGAATATTATATCCCTTATTACTGCACAAAAATAAGGATGCTGATAAAATCCTTGTTGCTTATGGCTTTTCCAATCAATCAGAGCCTCGAATATGATTTCACGTGGAGCATATTTTTTGCAGACCTTATTTTAACCTCAGGCAGTTTGATTATCCTGTTGTCTTTGATCGCAATATGCGTATTTAGTTTTAAGCGTAATCCTTTAATATCATTTGCTATCAGCTGGTTTTACCTTACGCTTTCAATCACTACCCTGGTATTTTTAGAGGACATTTTTTTTGAGCACTATTTATACCTGCCCTTGTTTGGATATAGCCTTATTTTGCCGGCATTAAGCCTTAACATTGCGAATAATCTGAAGATTAACAAAAGATGGTGGATAGGATTCCTTATTGCTTTGATCGCAGCCTATTCTATTACCGCATATTCCAGGAATCTGGTATGGAAGACAGAAATTTCTTTATGGGAGGATGCGGTTAAAAAAAGCCCTTACAAAGCAAGGGCACATTATACGCTGGGGGTATATTATTTCAAGGCGCAAAGATATGAAGGAGCATTAAGGGAGTACAGCATTGCCTTAAAACTTAAATCCGAATATCCAGAGGCTTATTACAGGCTTGGTGAATATTGGTTCCACTTTAGAGACATAGAAAGATCCGTAGGTTATTATAAAAAAGCTATAGAAATGAATCCGGAGTTTTTCGAGGCTTACGTAAATCTGAGTAACGTTTACCTCGCTAACAGACAATACATAGACGCAAAAGAGTGTTTAAGTAATGCCTTAAAATTTACAAACGATCAGGATGTTATAAAAAGCATAAATAGGATTCTAAATGAGATGGGGGTGCTATGAATGAATTGATAAGGGTATGGAAAGAAGTTGATATAAAAGATATTGAGGGCCATCTTTTGATAGTAGGCCTGACAAGCGCTGACTGTTCCAATTGCAGGGAGCTTGGGATAAATTATTCTACGGCCGCTTCTTGCTCAAAATGCGGGACTGATTTTAAATACATTGCTTCGCGGAGCAAAGAAATAAGAAAAATCAAAGAGAAAAGGCCGGATTTGATATTTATAGATCTAGAGGATTACAAAAAGGTAGTAGGATTTATTAAAGCAAAAGGGTTCTTTTGATTCAGGCGATAAGCGAGTATTTGATTATAGCCCACAGGACGCCCAGAGAATAAACTCTTTTGAATTTTTTCCCTTCCTTGAATGTCCTTGCTTTATATGGGACAGCAGTTTCTTTTATCTTAAACCCTGCTTTGGTTATTTTAGCGGTGATCTCAGGCTCTATTCCAAAACCTTTGGATTCAAAAGTAATTCCCAGGAGCACATGTTTTTTGAAAACCTTAAAGCATGTCATGCAATCTGTAAGAGATGTTTTGCACAGCATGTTTGTAAGATAATTTCCAAAACGATTTGCAAGAAAATATGACATTCTCATTTCTTTAGGATGAGCCTGGCCTAGGAACCTGGAACCGTATACAACGTCTATGTTTTTTTCTAAGATAGGTTTTAATAGGTCAGGATACGATAAAGGGCTGTATTCTAAATCAGCGTCTTGGATTATGATTATGTCTCCTGTTGCCTGGCCGAAGCCGGATATTAGCGCGGCGCCTTTGCCCTGATTTTTTACATGCCTGATTACTCTGGCGGAAGGGATGATGGCAGTAGCTTTTTCCACGGTTTTATCAGTAGAGCCGTCATCGATAAGTATGATTTCTTTTTCAGAGATATTACAGGAAGACAGGTTTAATGATTTTATTTCCTGCATTACCAAGCCAATGGATTTCTCTTCATTGTAGGCCGGGATTAGGATAGAAAGTTTCATGAAATGTAGTATATTCAAAAATGCCGGTTTTTGCAACTAAATTAATTGACCGGGATATTTTTCTGAGATATAATAAATCCAAATGAATCTCGGAAAAAAGAAAGTATTATTAGCTGAACATGAAGCCGGCATTGCGGAGATAATACAATATCTTCTCAAGGCATGGGATTACGATACCGTTACCGTTAGTAAGGGCTCTGTTGTTATGGACGCAGTAAGGCGGGAACAGCCGGATATTATTATCATAGACTGGGGCCTGCCTGATATGGACGGACTAAAGGTGTCTAAGGCATTAAAGGAAGATTTCCTCACCGCGCATATCCCTATAATAGTCCTTATAGACAAGAAGCAGATAAGAAAAAAGATGTTGGAGATAGAACAGGGTGTGGACGATTATATTGCCAATCCTCCTGATCCGATAGACCTTGAAGTCAGGATGGAGCTTGCGTTGCGCAGGACTAGCCACCAGCTTTACGCGAATGCCCTCACAAAGCTTCCGGGAAATAAGCAGATAGAAAAGGCCATACATTCAAGGATGGACGAGAAAAAGCTTTTTTCGGTTGCCTACTACGATATAGATAATTTCAAATCATTTAACGATAAATACGGCTACATGAAAGGAGATAGCGTCATAAGACACGTCGCTTACATCATAGCTACTACGGTCAAAAGATACGGCAATCCGCATGATTTTGTAGGCCATATAGGAGGCGATGATTTTGTGGTCGTCACAACGCCTGACAAGGACAGGTTAATCGCGTCTGAATCGATACTCGCTTTTAACAGGGCCACGCATTTTCATTATTCAAAAGAGGACAGAGAAAGGACTTATGTAGTTTCCAAAGACAGGCGCGGTAATGTCATGAAAATGCCTCTTATGAGCATCTCCATAGCCATAGCAAATAATAAATATTTTCCCATAAAAAATATGGTGGAACTAATGGAGATAATTACGGAAATAAAGAGTTTTTTAAAGACGCTGCCGGGCAGCAATTTTCTCATGAACCGCAGGCAGAATGAAAAGAGTGTATTTATTGATGAGTCTTGCAAGGAAGAAAATAAAAGCGCAGGCAAAGAAGAAAGAACCAAACATAAACCGCTTGGCCAGATACTGCTTGAATCCCAGATAATTACGCCTGAACAGCTTGAAACAGCGCTTAATAAACACTGGACTACTGGGCATAAAATAGGCCAGAGCATTATAAATCTTGGAATGGCCAGCGCAGGCGATGTTGCAAGGGCCCTGGAATCGCAATTCAATGTCCCGCATTTTGACATCCGCAATATGAGCGAGAACGGAGAAATGAAAGAGATGCTTTCTAAGATATCTTTTGACGTAATGAAAAATTACGGTGTTTTGCCTGTAAGAAAAGATAAGAACACGCTTCTTTTGGCGATGCTTGATCCGAAGAATATAGAAGCCATGACTAAGATAAAAATGCTTACGGGTTGCGCGATAGCGACTTCGTTTGTCCTGGAGAGTGAATTTACCGAAATATTTGACAGGATAGTTAAAACAAAGGGCTAAGATCGTTAGCTTAATACTGAGCCCGCCATTGTTTCTGTGGCGGGCGAATGTATTAAAACAAAGGGCTAAAAAAGAAAAAAGCCGATAAAGGCTTACAGCTTCGGCTTTTTATCGCTCGGCAACCCGGCCGCCATATTATTACTGACTGCCTAACTAACCTTTTGGTCACGGCTTGTCATAATAACTTAGGCCCGTAGGCTTTGCGCCCCCTGATTTCTCAGGGTTTGCCCTTATCGGCTATAATAATTATACCATATAAAACCGATTTTTCAAGAGAGAGGAGAGATAAAAAATTGGGAAAATATAAGATGCCGATCGCCATGATTATATTCTTTTTATTATTTTTCGCGACAGATACTTTTGCGAAAACAGGCCCTATTCCGATACGCAACCAGATGCCGCTCTATTTGTTTTACCTACAGATGGAACCTGACAGGGCAAGCGTAGTAGAGCAGGATAGTTTTGACGTCAACGCCGGATATACTGTTTCGAATGTAACCGTAAGCTGTTTTACACCTGTTTCGTCTTTATATAACATAAATATCGATGCGGAGGTTTCCAGGATGACTCTGGATTTAAGATACGGCCTTTCTGAAAAACTTGAGGCTGGGCTGGACGTGCCTTATTTGAGTTTATCTCGCGGCTATCTTGACGAATTCGTAGAGGGATTTGAAGATACCGTTGGCGCGACAACACCGCGTTCCAGGGCGCGTCAGGGATCATATAATCTTAACTACTCATTTATTTATAATAGCCAGTCTTTGATAAAAAGAACCAATGCTTCCGATGGGTTAGGCGACATTGTGTTAAAGGCGAAATACCAAATTTCAAAAGAAGATGAGAATGGTTTTTGGCCCAACGCGTCTTTCAGAGCTGCTGTTAAATTGCCTACAGGCGAAAAAAGGTCTTTACTGGGAAGCGGGGAGATCGATTACGGGTTCGGCGTGCTTTTAGATAAGACATTTTCCGAAAAGATAACAGTGTACACCGGTTGTAATTTTGTAATAATAGAAAAACCAAGTTTTTTCAGTGTTTTGAATTTAAAGCGCAATATAATTTCTGGACTGTTAGGCGTAGAATATCTTTTAACGCAAAGATTCTCTATTGTGGTGCAGGCCACCGGAAATACAACGCCTTATCCGTCTAGCGGCACAAATGCCCTGGATGAATCAGCGATCGATCTAGGATTAGGCGTTAATTACAGATTTAAAGAAAAAGAGAATGTGTCTTGGCATTTTGCCATTACCGAAAACGTAAACTCTGCGTCAAGCCCGGACGTGAGCTTGGACGCGGGCTTCAACGTAGGATTTTAACCTATGAAAAAAATTTTCATAATAACAGCTTCTGTTTTAATATTGCTGTTAATTGCGGCCGGCCTGTTTATAGTTACTTTTGACGCCAATCGCTACAAAGGCGCATTGATAATAAAATTAGAAGAGTCTATGGGCAAGGATGTAGCGATAGACAATATCTCCCTTAGTTTTTTACACGGGCTTGAAGTCAAGGCGAGAGGCATTGCCATAAAAGACAAGGGCAAAATCTGGGATAACGCTTTATTAAAAGCGGAAAGCCTGGAAGCAAGCGTAAGGATTCTACCGCTTTTAAGAAAATATATCCAAATCGAGAGATTGCTTATACCTGAATTAAGGATCAATCCGGGCGATAGCCCTAGCTTTAGATGCGGCCTTGATTTAAATATGCGCATTTCAATCAACAGCCTGTCGCAGGATGACATGTTAAAAACATTAAGCGCAAAAGGGAACGCAAAATTGCAAAACGCGGTTTTGGATAATATGAATGTTTTAAAGGCCGCGCTGGATAAACTTAACATGCTGCCAGGCCTTGTCCAAAAGTTAAAAGATAATATGCCTGAGAAATATAGAGATCTCCTGGACCAGAATTACACCGCATTTAAGCCAATAAACGCGGATTTTGAAATAAAAGACGGCAGAATTTTCTTTGACGAACTTTTGGTAGAATCAAGCGCTTTTTATCTTACAGGCAAGGGGTCTATCGGGATAGAGCAGGACATTGACATCAGCGTAGATTTATTTATACAAAAAGACCTTTCGAACGCGCTTATTAATACCGCGCCTGAGCTTAGATATATCGCGGACGATAAAGGTTTAATAAAAATGCCTATGGAGATAAGCGGCAAAGTGCCTGATATAATGGTAATGCCGGACCTTGAATACGTGATACAAAAGTTATTTGTTTCAAAAGGCCAGGAGCTTTTAAACAGGCTTTTAAAGGGCAAATGAGAAAAAAGGCCATATTTCTCGTATTTTGTCTTGTATTGGCGATAGAATCGCAGGTCTTGGCAATGGAATTAAAAAGCCCGGAATTCAAAAATAACGAATTTATCCCTAAAAAGTTTACCTACCGCGGAGAAAATATTAACCCCGAGTTGATTATAGGTGATATTCCTGCTGGAACCCAGAGCATCGCTTTGATATTTAATGATCCTGATGCGCCTGGCGGGGATTGGGTGCACTGGCTAGTATTTGATATGCCTCCGGTTTCAAAGATCGAAGAGAATTCCATACCAGGGAAACAGGGTATTAATGATTTTGGGAGGATTGGTTATGATGGACCATTTCCTCCATCTGGGGTTCATCGTTATATTTTTAAAGTATACGCTCTCGATATAGAGCTTAATTTGAAAGAAGGGGGTCGCAAAGTTGATTTAGAAAGAGCTATTAATGGGCATGTGCTGGCCCAGGCTGAATTAATAGGGCTTTACAAGAAATAACCCCGGATATAATATCTTGTTTTACCCTTGAAAGTAAACGTTTTATATGGTATCCTTCTAGGTATAGAAAAGTTCCTATCTCCCAAAGCTTTTAGAGTCAAGCGCTGGTAAATAATACTGTTTTAGAAGTTAGCAGTGCTGGTAGTTTCTAATTGAGTGTAGGGTGTCATGGAATATCTAATCATTGAAAATCATTTTATAAAGTTAACAGAATGCCTTCTCTCCTTTGGTAATGACCCTATAAAAAATATAAATAAACTTGTGGCATTGTGCGGGGATTTAATGGGCGCGACGTGCGCTTTGTATAATCGCCTTGATAAGGATATACTATGCTCCGCTGGTACATGGAATGTGCCTTTGGATTACAAACTGACTGATAAAGCAGAAGGCCACATTTGTCATGATGCCATAAGATACGCGGCTGACGAAGTTGTTCTGGTACGCCACCTTCAGAATACTCCGTACGCAAATTCAGATCCGAATGTTAAAAAATATGGCCTCGAGACCTACATGGGCCGGCCGGTAAAATTTAACGGCAGCTATAAAGGAGTGCTTTGCGTTGTTTATAAGAAAGATTTCGTGCCTACTTCGGAAGAAGAGAGGCTGATAGGAATTATTGCTTCCGCTATAGGCGTTGAAGAAGAGCGCAGGAAGACGGAGAGCGAAAAAACCATCATCCTTAATAATATGCAGGAGCTTGTAGTCCAGCAGGATTTAGAAAGCAGGATTATATGGGCTAATAAGGCTACCGCAGAATCATTTAAAACAACCCCTAAGCTCCTGGAAGGAAAAATATGTTACCAGATTTTTCATGGCCTTGATAAGCCGTGCGCGAATTGCCCTGTAATCAGGGCCAGAGAAACAGGAAAAATAGAAGAAGAGGAGATGGTTGCGCCTGACGGCAGGGAATGGATTATCAAAGGAATACCCATGTATGACGAAACAAATCATGTCAAGACTATCCTGGAAGTGGCCGGAGATATAACTAAACGCAAGAAAGCCGAAAAAAATACAGTGATATTAAATAAGGAACTTTTTAAATCAAATAAAAAATTACAGCATCTTGTCGTAAAGGACCCTCATACAGGGCTTTATAACCACGGATATTTAAAAGAGATCATGAAGTCGGAATTTTACAGGGCCAAAAAATATCATCAGCTGCTTTCGCTGATATTTATTGACATAGATTATTTCAGATCCGTTAATGACGCTTATGGATATAAATTTGGAGACTTGGTTCTTAAGCAGTTTGCGCATAAACTAAGAAGGCTGGTCAGACTGCATGATTATGTTATAAGATTCGGAGATGAGGAATTCGTGATCGTATTGCCGGGTAATTATAACCAGAGCGCATTAGAGCTTGGGCATAGAATAGCGGATGCTATCAAGGTGTTTACTTTTGGAGACAAGAAGAATGTGGTTAAATTACGGATAAGCATGGCTGTTGTTTCTTATCCTGGAGACAACTTGTTCAAAAGTTCTGATTTTATCGAAGCCGCGGATAAGATTTTAAACAAGGCAAAGGAATATGGCGGAGACAGGGTGTGCTCCATGTCAGATATACAGGACGGCAATGTTTTATCAGATAAAGCAGGGAGCATTAAAAATTTAAGGCATAAATTTTTGAAACTTACAAAAAAATCGAATCAGAGTTCGATTGAATCCATCTTCGCATTCGCCAAAACAATAGAGCTTAAGGATCATTATACGGGTAATCATGTGGAAAGGACTGTTTACTACGCGAACGAGATAGCCAAGCGCATCGGCTTGCCTATGGATGAGATAAGGTTCATAGAGCAGGCGTCAATGCTGCATGATTTGGGTAAAATCGGCATAAGCGAAAAAATTCTTTTAAAGAAAGGGTCTCTTACCAGGTCGGAATTTAAAAAGATCAGGGAGCATCCTAAAATCGGCGTTGATATAATAAGGCCCATACAATCTTTTCATAACCTGTTGCCTTTGATTCTTTATCATCATGAAAGATGGGATGGCAAAGGTTATCCGTTCGGATTAAAAGAAGAAGAGATACCGATAGGCGCGCGCATCATAGCCATAGCCGACGTTTACGAAGCCCTGATATCGGACAGGCCTTATCGAAAAGCTTTGTCAAAAAAGGAAGCTTTAAGGATAATCAAGGAAAACAGCGGCACGCAGTTTGATCCCAAAGTTGCAAGCGTATTAATTGATGTGCTGAAAAAGAAGAAGGGCTAAAATTTTATAGTGAATATGTATTTTGCTTCGTTGCTTTTAAATTCCGGCTTACCTCTTACTTTTAAAACTCTTACGCTGGTTTTTTCTCTCACCTTTGATTCCAGCTCTTTTGCTTTAAAATAAGGATAGAAAACATCTATTCCGATATTAGTTTCCCATTGTTCTCTTAAAGCTATTTTTTCCGCATTTTCATCTATAGGATTATTGCCGGATTCTGTGTTAACCCATTCAGAAAAAGAGCATGACGATACACTTATCGCAAGGCCTGGTTCTGTGCCTGCGTAGGCGCATGCGGATGCCATGATAAAAATCGATATTAATGTAACAGCGAATTTAAACATCTTCTCCTCCTACTATAACTATATCACATTTAGGGCCATTATTCAAATTTAGCATCGCTTGTAACATTAATCATTGTAATAGGTTAGGATATTGAAAAAATGTAAATTATAATTTTCTTGATTTTGCATAGGATAATAGTAATATTATTAAAAAGCCCCTCGTCGCTAGGTGTAAGAGTCAGGGCAGCTTGCCTCGGCGCCGAGTGCCTAGCTAGCACTCGTTTCGGCACGAGGCGGGATTAAATTTTGTTTCACAAAATTTGGGAGGATATGAATATGAAAACAGAAGGGTTAATCTTTATTATACTTGGCGTCGTAGGCGCTATTTTTGTGTCAACGTATGATATTATCCTTGGAAAAGCCATGAATTATATAGGGCCAAAGTCCATAATTGCTTTTTTTGTCTGCGCGTTGTTAATAATACGAGGCGCAATATCTTTTTTAAAAAAGCCGCGAGTTTAGTTTTCGATTTTCCCCTGTCCCTCAAGCATTATTTTCTGACTTCTTTATCCTTGCCTATCTAAATTAACACGGCATATACTGAATCTATCTTTTTGAACAAGCGTAGAGGCAGGTTTAAAACCTGCCCTTGCGCAAAGATAAGGGGGTGCTTTGTGAGGCATGTTAATATTTTAGCAATGCTGTGCATGTTTATTTTTTGTTCGCTTGGCTTTACTAGTAGAGATTGGGAGCAAATAAAGGGAATTCAGGAAGTGGATATGCAGGATGTCAGCATAAGCCCTTTTAATAATGTTATCTATGCCTCAACTGAAAAAACATTGCATAGAAGCGAAGACGAAGGAAATACCTGGCAAGCAGTATTTTCTGCGCAGGGAGAAGATAATGAAATTAATTTCACAGGTATTTCTGAACAAGGTATTTTTATCTGCACGAAAGCAGGCCTTTTTAAAAGCGAGGACGGTAAGTTAAATTGGAAAAGAATATTTGAAGAGAATGCCGCGCACATCGCGTTTTCCAAAGACGGTAAGATTTTCCTCGGTACGGAAAAGGGGCTTTTTATTAGCATAGATAATGGCCTTGCTTGGCAGAAAGACCCTGGAGAAATAGCTAATTTTGGCGTAAGGTGGATAGAGTTTATGGATGATGTAATTTTTATTGCCGCTGAAAAAGGCGTATACAGAAATACTGATACTGGATGGAAGAGAACCTTTGTAACAGCCAGGGGAGAAATGAAATACGATGCGGATATCGTAGACGAAGATGTTAAAGCAATAAAACCGGTAAACAGTATAACGGTGGGTAAAAATAATGTTTTTCTTGCAACTGATTCTGGGATATTCGTAAGTGAAGATAAAGGGGAAACATGGAAAGAGTTTATTAATGCAGGCCTCATATCTTTAAAAGTAAAAAGACTAATATATAAAGACAATCTCTATGCCGCAACTAATAAGGGTGTTTTCATGTTTTTTGAACAGGAAAAGCTCTGGAAGCCGCTCTATAAAGGCATAACTACGAAAGATACGCGGGATATTGTCATAGATACAAATGGATATTTGTGGACTGCCACAAAAAAAGGCCTATATAAAACTAATCTGTCCCGCATTGATGATAAAGATTATGAATTTAACGAAATCTTAGAAAGCTTTAATAATGAGCCGAGCATAAAGGATGTTCAAAATGCAGCCATAGAATATGCGGAAGTCCATCCTGATAAGATAAAAGAATGGAGAAAATCTGCGGGCAAAAAAGCCTTACTTCCCAATGTCTCAGTAGGATTAGATAGGTATGTTACTGATTACTGGCATTGGGATTCAGGCACAAATCCTGATACATTGCAGAAAGGGAAGGATACAGTCAGCTGGGATATTGCAATGACATGGGATATGGGGGAACTCATATGGAACGAAGACCAGACATCCATAGATACCAGGTCAAAACTCATGGTTGAACTTAGAGACGATATAATAAACGAGGTCACGAGGATATATTTTGAAAGAAGGCGGCTTCAGATAGAAATGCTGGCTTTGCCTCCTCATGATTTAAAGATTAGCCTTGAAAAAGAACTTCGGCTTCAGGAACTTACCGCGGACATAGATGCTCTCACTGGAGGCTACTTTTCCGCGCACCTGCAAGAACAATAGAGGTAGCTGTTATTTTACAGATCGAGCATGGCTTGTTTTGTTAAATAACGGAGTTTTAGTAATTTTTTGTTTAATTTTATTCTTGACGCAATAAGAGGTATGTGATACACTTATGAGCAATGAGAAAAATAAATAGTATAAGATTTGTAAGACGCGGGTTGATCTATTCTGCGATTTTGTTTTTCCTGCCATTTTTAATTATACCTTATATGTATGCCGGAAATGTAGTGGGAATATCGAGCGAAGCGGAAACATATCGGGCAAAGGGGTATGATGCGCAGCAGCGCGGAGATATAGATACCGCTATTGAATGGTATCAGAAGGCGGCTAATATTAAGCCTGAATATGCTTCTCCGCACAATGATCTCGGCATTCTATTTGAGACAAAAGGATGGCTGGATAGGGCGGAAGCTGAATACGAGAAAGCCCTTGTTTTGGATTCGAATTATAAAGAAGTTCATACGAACCTGGCGCTTCTTTATGAGAGAAAAGGCGAGCTGGAAAGAGCTGCTTTTCACTGGATGAGAAGATATAAATTAGGCAACCCGAACGATCCATGGACTCAGGAAGCAAGTAGTAGGCTAGAAAAGCTCGGCCTGATTGATAAAACAGAAAAGACTGAACTAAAGGCTGAACCGCCAAAAATAAAGCAGCAGGCTCCTGTTGAAAAAAAACAAAAACCAGAGCCTAAACCAAAAGCAAAAAAAGATTCTGGTTGGACTAGGATAGGATCTGAAAAAAAGAAACAACCTGTCAAAATTTCAAAATCAGATAAGAATATAGACAAAGAACTTCAGGAATCCTTGAAGTTGGCCGAAGAAAGGCTGAGAAAAGAAAAAGACAGCAAAGAAAATGCCAAAGAGCCTAAAGCGGCAACTAACAGCGGAGCGAGCGCATCTTATGGCAAGGCAAGAGATTATTACAATAAAGGCGAATACGCAAAGGCGCTGGATGTAATAAGGCTTGCCAAGCAGGATTCCAAGGAAAGTAAGTCGTTCTCAGAATTAGAAGACGAAATAAAGTTTAAAATGAAGGAGGAAAGGATAGAGGATTATTATAAAGAAGGTATGATATGTTACCGCCAGAAAGATTTTGCGGGCGCCAAAAAAGAATTCGAAGCAATTTTAAGTATTTTACCAGAGTAGCAGAACCGCCTGATTTATGCAGAGAAATACCCTTCCTATTTTAGGAAATCCCGTATAAATAATGAATGACTAAAAAAGAAAAACTTTTTTTGATTGATGGAAATTCTTATTGTTATAGAGCTTTTTATGCCATAAAAGAGCTAAGGAATTCAAAAGGCAGGCCCACGAACGCGGTCTACGGCTTTATCCTGATGCTTAAAAAATTACTAGAGAAAGAAAAGCCTGCTTATATTGGTGTGGCGTTTGACCTGAAGGGCCCTACGTTCAGGCACGAGCAGTTTGATGGTTACAAGGTTCATAGAAAGCCCATGCCGGACGATCTTGTAAGCCAAATGGGCTTAATAAAAGAAACTATATCTGCGTATAACATACCTATTTTTGAAAAACAGGGTTTTGAGGCGGATGATATCCTGGCCACTATTGCTAAAAAAATATCTCAGCAGGGCATAGAAGTGTATATAGTCACGGGCGATAAAGACATGCTTCAGATAGTCGATAATAATATAAAAGTTTACAGCACGCATAAAGATGAGCTTGTTTACGACTCTGAAGCCGTAAAGGAAAGATTTTCAGGGCTCGGGCCTGAAAACATAACTGATTTTATCGCTCTTGCAGGTGATGCCACTGATAACATTCCGGGTGTGCGGGGCATAGGAGAAAAAACAGCCATTGAGCTTATAAAGGAGTTTGGAAGCCTGGACAATCTTTATAAAAATCTCGATAAGATAAAAAGCGAATCAAGAAAAAGAATGCTGTCTGAGCAGGAAGATAGCGCGAGGATGTCCAAGGAGCTCGCTACTGTGGATTCAGAGGTGCCGATAGAAATAGACGCTGATGTCATGCGCTCAACAGGCCCTGATTCGGAAAAACTATTAGCCATTTTTAAAGAGCTGGAGTTTAAAAACTTTGCCAGGGAAATCGCGTCATGCTATTCGGATGTTCATAAAGCGGCCAACTATAAGACAATCGCTAGCGCTGAAGATTTCAGGGATTTTATCGGAGAGTTGAAAACAAAGAAAGAGTTTGTTCTGGACATTGAAACCACGAGCGAACGCCCGATGGAAGCAGAGCTTGTAGGCATATCGTTTTGCTGGAAAGAAGGCGAAGCGTATTACGTGGCTCCGCGCTCTGCGCCATATGCCAAAGGCGTAGATTTAGAAGCAGTTATTAAAAAACTAAAGCCTATTCTTGAAGACGGAAACATAAAGAAAATCGGGCAGAATATAAAATATGACAAGCTGGTATTGTCAAATTATGGCATAGAGGTTAAGGGCATATCTTATGACACGATGATAGCATCGTATCTGCTGAACCCTTCCAGGATGAGCCATGGCCTGGATGACCTTGCGTTTGAATACCTTGACCATAAAATGACCTCTATTGACGAACTTCTGGGCACTGGCAAGAAAAGAATTACGATGGACAAGGTGGACGTAGAGAAGGTCTCCGCATATTCTTGCGAAGATAGCGATGTCACGCTGAGGCTTAAAAATGTATTTGAAAAAGAGATTTTTAAAAAAGAGCTGGAATCGCTTTTTAACGATATAGAGCTGCCGCTTGTAGATATTTTGGGCGAGATAGAGAAGAATGGAATAAAGATAGATGTTGATTTTTTAAAAGAAACCTCGTCTGATATGGAGAAAGAACTTTCTGCGCTCACTAAGGAGATATATCGGATAGCAGGCGAAGAATTCAACATTAATTCCCCGAAACAGCTCAGCCGGATTTTATTTGAAAAATTAGGGCTGCCTGTTGTAAAAAAGACAAAGACCGGCGCTTCGACGGACGTAGAGGTTCTTGAAAGGCTTTCTTCTTTGCATCCGCTAGCTAAAGAACTATTGAAATACAGGGAATTATCCAAACTGAAGTCTACTTACGTAGATGCATTGCCGGAGCTGATTAATAAAAAAACAGGAAGGCTTCACACTTCTTTTAACCAGGCGGTTACGGCTACAGGAAGGCTTTCATCCTCTAATCCAAATCTTCAGAATATTCCGATAAAGACGGAAGAAGGCAGAAAGATAAGAAAGGCTTTTGTAGGGGAAGGCGGTAATTTAATAATGTCAGCTGATTATTCCCAGATAGAGCTGAGGATTCTGGCGCATCTCTCGAAAGACCCTGAGCTTCTATCTGCGTTTGAAAATAATAGAGACGTGCATACCCATACTGCTTCTTTGATTTTTGGCGTGAATGAAAGCGAAGTAACGCCGGAAATGAGGGTGAGCGCTAAGACCGTGAACTTTGGCATAATATACGGCATCAGCGCTTTTGGTTTAAGTAAAGGCCTTAACATAGATCCGGCTAGCGCCCAGCAATTCATAGATTCGTATTTTGAAAGATATCCAGCCGTAAGAGTTTATATGGAAGACAAAATCGAAGAGGCTAGAAGTGCTGGGTATGTAACAACTCTTTTCAACAGGCGGAGATATATCCCTGAAATAAAAACAGGCGGCATAAGAGAACAGCAGCAGGCGGAGAGGATTGCCATAAATACGCCTGTCCAGGGTTCGGCAGCGGATCTGATAAAAATAGCGATGATAAATATATGCAGGAGGATGAAGAAAGAGAATTTAAAATCGCTGATGACTTTACAGGTGCATGATGAACTTGTTTTTGAAGTACCCAAGGATGAGCTGGATAAAATGAAAGAACTTGTAAAAGAAGAGATGGAAGGCGCCGTAAAGCTATCGGTCCCCATAAAGGCAAGCGTGCAGTACGGAAAAAATTGGCTGGAGATGAAAGAGATTTAATCATGATTATCGGCGTTACAGGAAGTTTTGGAAGCGGGAAGACGACAGTTGCGAAAATGTTTGCGCGACTCGGCGCTTATGCAATTGACGCGGATAAGGTTTATCATTCGCTTATAATGCCCGGGGAAAATTGTTATAAAAAAATAGTCAGGCGTTTCGGCAAAGATATATTAAGCAGGACAGGGCGGATAGACAGGAAAAAGCTCGGAAATATCGTATTTAAAGAAAAATCAAAACTTAAACTTCTTAATAGCGTTACTCATTTCGAGGTCATAAAAGAGATAAGAGACATAGCGAAATCCAAAAGAGGCAAGGTTATAGTTATCGAGGCGCCTCTTTTGGTGGAAACAGGTTTTTATAGAGAAATGGATAAGGTAATAGTGGTGGCAAATAAAAAAGAAGAGCAAATTAGAAGAATAAGAGAAAATAGGGGATTATCTGCCGAAGAAACTCTAAAGAGAATAAGGATGCAGATGCCTTTTAAGGAAAAACTGGCATTCGCGGATTTTATCATAGATAATAGCGGATCGAAAACAAACACATTAACCCAGGTCAAAGAGATCTGGAAAAAACGAGGAGTATAACATGGACGTGAAAGAAAAACTAGATATTGAAAAATTGAAATCAATGAAGATAACCGAATTAAATAAACTCGCGCATGATATGAACATAAACGGCGTGAGCGGGTTAAAAAAACAGGACATGATATTCAAAATCCTCCAGGCTCAGACAGAAAAAGACGGGCTTATATTCGGGGAAGGGGTTCTGGAGATATTGCCTGATGGATTTGGTTTTCTCCGTTCGCCGAACTATAACTATCTGCCGTGTCCTGACGATATATACATATCGCCTTCGCAGATTAGGAAATTTGATTTGAGAACGGGCGACACAGTGAGCGGGCAGATACGGCCTCCTAAAGAAGGCGAAAGATATTTCGCATTATTAAAGGTGGAGGCTGTTAATTTTGAAAGCCCTGAGGCGGCAAAGGACAAAGTGCTTTTCGATAACCTTACTCCGATATATCCTAACATAAGATATAAACTGGAGACGAAAACTGTAGACACATCTATGCGCATAATGGATTTATTGACTCCCGTAGGGAAAGGCCAGAGAGGGATGATAGTTGCGCCTCCTTACAGCGGTAAAACCATAATAATGCAGAAGATAGCCAATAGTATCGCAACCAATTTTCCGGACACAATTATCATGGTGCTGTTGATAGATGAGCGGCCCGAGGAAGTTACTGACATGCAGAGGTCTGTAAAAGGAGAGGTTATCAGCTCCACTTTCGACGAGCCTGCTGAAAGGCATGTTCAGGTTGCGGAGATGGTGCTTGAAAAAGCAAAGAGGTTGGTGGAGCATAAAAAAGACGTGGTCATACTTCTGGATAGCATTACCAGGCTGGCCAGGGCATATAACACCGTAGTGCCTCATTCAGGCAAAATACTTTCAGGAGGAGTGGATTCAAACGCGCTTCATAAACCAAAAAGATTTTTTGGAGCTGCAAGGAACATAGAAGAAGGAGGGAGCCTTACCATCATAGCAACAGCTCTCGTAGATACGGGCAGCAGGATGGATGAGGTTATTTTTGAAGAATTCAAAGGCACAGGCAATATGGAACTGCAGATGGACAGGACTCTTTTCCAGAGAAGGATTTATCCTGCTATAGACATCAAGAGGTCCAATACCAGAAAAGAGGACCTGCTTGTGGATGCAAAAGAGCTTCAGAGGATATGGCTTCTCAGAAAAGTCTTGAATGAATTGAATAGCGTAGAAGCAATGGAGCTTTTAATAGAGAAAATCAGCAAGACTAAAACAAATGAAGATTTCTTGGACAGCATGAATAAATAGGAGGATAAAATGAAAGACAAAATTCACCCGGAGTACAAGGAAGCGGTTATTACGTGCGCATGCGGAGAGGTTATTCGCACGCGTTCTACAAAACAGAATCTGCGTGTGGAAATATGTTCTAAGTGTCACCCTTTTTTCACGGGCAAGCAGAAATTCGTGGATTCCGCAGGCAGGGTAGAAAAGTTTTTGAAGAAATATAGTAAGAAGGAAGAGAAGAAATGAAGCCCACCCGGGCTCAAGCCCGGGGTTCCTTGGGCGGAATACAGCATTTAGAGACGTCTCTAAATAATAGAGCAGGCAATGCCGGAATATCATTATGTTTGAAAAATTAGACTCTATATTAAAACGTTACAACGAATTGCATATGTTAATGTCAGATCACGATGTTATAGCCGACATTGATAAATATCAGAAGCTCGCCAGAGAACTGTCTTCGCTTGAAGGTATTGTTAAAAAATATAGCGAGTATAAGAAGGTTGTTTCTGAGATAAGCGGCGCAAAGCATCTTTCGGAAAAAGAAACTAATAAAGAAATTGTTGATATGGCGGATAAAGAAATAGAAGAGCTGGAAAAAAGACAAAAACAGCTCCAGCTTGGATTAGAAGAGATGATGCTGGAAGAAGACCCTGACGCGGATAAAGATGTGATTGTGGAGATCAGGGCAGGAACAGGCGGGGCAGAGGCTTCTCTTTTTGCGGGAGATCTTTTCAGAATGTACTCTAAGTATGCCGCGAAAAATAATTGGAAGGTGGAAATTATGGACGCTCATCCAGCTGAAGCAGGAGGGTTCAAGGAAGTGATATTTGCCGTAAAAGGCCAAGGCGCGTACAAAAAACTTAAATACGAGAAAGGCTGCCACAGGGTCCAGAGAGTTCCTGCTACGGAAGCGTCAGGCAGGATTCATACGTCTGCCGTGACAGTAGCGGTTCTTGCCGAGGCAGAGGACGTCGACGTTCAGATTAATCCGCAGGATTTAAGAGTAGATGTATACAGGGCATCAGGCGCCGGTGGTCAAGGCGTAAACAAGATAGAATCAGCGGTGCGCATTACGCATATACCGTCAGGCATGGTTGTTACATGCCAGGATGAAAGATCTCAGAGTAAGAATAAGGAGAAGGCCATGAGGGTATTGAGGGCAAGGCTTTTGGATCACATCAGGAAAAAGCATGAAGAAAAAATAGCAAAGGACAGGCGTATCCAGGTAGGCAGCGGAGACAGAAGCGAAAAAATCAGGACTTATAATTTTCCGGACCGCAGGGTTACGGATCATAGGATAGGCTTTACAATACACGATCTGCCGAACGTAATGGAAGGCGAAATAGATAAAATTTTAAATGCCCTTATAGAAGCAGAAAGAAAGTTAAAATTAAACCAATCCATATCGGGAGCGCAAAATGATATTAAGTAGTAAAACTTGCAAAAGAGACGTTTTTTATTTAATAAACAAATATTCCGGCATTGTTTCCAAGGTCGAAACAGAGATGCTTTTAGAATATCTGTTTAATTGCGCCAGAATAGATTTGTATATCAGGAATTTCAGCATCAATGAAACGATAGAAGAATTATATGATTCTTTGATTAGCCGCCGGCTGAACGGGGAACCTGTGCAATACATTACAGGCTGCGCAGAATTTATGGGCCTGGATTTTATTGTAACGAAAGATACGTTCATACCCAGGCCAGAGACAGAGATATTGGTGAATGAATTACTTAATTCACCAGATAAGAGCTTCAGAATATTAGATTTATGCACAGGCAGCGGAAACATCGCCGTAAGCCTGGCTAAATTGATGCCGCAAATTGAAGTAACGGCTACTGACATATCCGAGGCTGCTTTAAAGATAGCAGAGAAAAATGCGGCGCGGCATAATGTGAGTGAGAGAATAAAATTTTATAAAGGAAATGTTTTTAACGCTTTAGTATTTGATAAAAATCCTAAATTTGATATAATAGTCTGTAACCCGCCTTATGTAAAAAAGGCTGAATTTCCATATTTACAGAATGAAGTGAAACAAGAGCCGGAGATTGCTTTGAACGGCGGAGGGGATGGTTTGGATTTTTACAGGATCATAGCGAAAGAATCACATAGATATTTGGAAAAATGCGGCAGTATTTTATTGGAAATAGGCTTTGGCCAAAAACAGGCTTTGAAAGATATTTTTTCCTTATATAACATATTTGAGATACATAAGATAATCAAGGATTTTTCAGGCATAGAAAGGGCAATGTGGATAAATTTATTGTAGAAGGCGGAGTGAGACTAAAAGGCACTGTAGAGATAAGCGGCGCAAAAAATGCAGCGCTTCCTATACTGGCAGCCACTCTCCTGACAGACGAAAAATGCATCATAAGGAATGTCCCGCCTTTACGCGACGTGTATACGATGCTCAGGATACTCAGGAATATGGGCGTCAGGGCTGACATGGAAGACGGGGTCGTTGTCATTCATCCGAACGGATACTCTAATTACGTCGCGCCGTATAAACTCGTCAGCACAATGAGGGCTTCTGTATGCGTGCTCGGGCCCTTACTTGCGAAATTGAAACATGCAGAGGTGTCAATGCCCGGAGGATGCATAATAGGGCCGAGACCGATCGACCTGCATGTAAAAGGGCTTAAGGCCTTAGGCGCTGATTTAAAAGTGGAGCATGGATACATAATCGCAGACGCAAAAAATCTTACGGGCGGCCGTGTTTACCTCGGAGGCAAATTCGGGTCCAGCGTCCTTGCTACGGCTAACGTCATGATGGCTGCAACGCTTGCAAAGGGAAAGACTGTCATTGAAAACGCAGCGTGCGAACCGGAGGTTTGCGACCTTGCGGATTTTCTTGTTGAGATGGGCGCAAAAATAAAAGGCCAGAGAACTCCGATATTGGAGATAGAGGGCGTGAAATCACTTCACGGAGCGGAATATTCCATAATAAACGACAGGGTAGAGGCCGGTACTTTTATGATAGCTTCTGCAATTACCGGAGGAGACGTGTTAATAAAAGGGGCTAATATAGAGCATCTCGGGGCTATTATAGATAAATTAAAAGACGTAGGCGTGAAGATCACAAACACTAAAGACGGGATGCGCGTTGTAAAGACGGGTTTTATAAGGCCCGTTGACGTCACTACGCTGCCTTATCCCGGCTTCCCTACTGACATGCAGGCCCAGATGATGGCGCTTATGTGCATGACCAAAGGCATAAGCGTGATAACGGAGAAGATATATCCGGAAAGATTCATGCATATAAGCGAACTAGCCAGGATGGGCGCGCATATAATACTGGAAGGTTCGAGCGCGATAGTCAAAGGCGTTCCGAGGCTTAGCGCGGCGCCTGTAATGGCTTCTGATTTAAGGGCAAGCGCAGGGCTGGTTCTGGCAGGTCTTGTTGCAAAAGGCAAAACAGAGATATCCAGGATATACCACCTTGACAGGGGTTATTATAACATAGAGGAGAAATTAGAAAAATTAGGCGTACGGATAAAAAGAGAAAAAGAGGATTAGTATAAAGGTCCCTCGCCGCGTATACGCGGGTATAATGGCGGCTCGGGATCAAATTTTGCTTCGCAAAATTTGGGAGGAAAGATGGCAGTTAGAATCAGATTAAAGAGATTAGGGACGAAAAAGAAACCTCATCGCAGGATTGTCGTATGCGATATAAGGCGCGCAAGAGATGGAAAAACAATAGAGGAGTTAGGATATTATGATCCATCCAAGAAGCCAACCTTTCTAAGTATAGATAAAGAAAGGGCCAGGATCTGGTTGTCAAAAGGCGCTACGCCGACAGAGATAATAAAGAGCCTTTTCAAAAAACAGGGTGTAATTTAATTATCAAATGCGTATAGATGTTCTGACAATATTCCCGAAGATGTTTGATGCGGTGATGGGAGAGTCTATTATAAAAAGGGCAAAAGAAAAAGGCGTTGTTGAAATAAATGTAATAGATTTGAGGCTCTTTTCAAAAGACAAGCATAGAAAGGTGGATGATAAGCCTTTTGGCGGAGGCCCGGGCATGGTGATGAATGCCGAGCCGTTTTTTGAAGCTGTTAATTATATAAGAAGAAAGACAAAAGACCTCAGGCTCAAGACGAGAACAGTGCTTCTGAGCCCTAAAGGCAGGAGATTTAATCAGGCGCTTGCTGTAAAATTGTCAAAATATGAACACGTGGTGCTATTGTGCGGTCATTATGAAGGCATAGACGAAAGGGTTGCTGGGCACCTAGCGGATGACGAGATATCGATAGGAGATTTTATTTTGACCGGCGGAGAATTACCGGCCATGGTAATAATTGACGGCGTTGTAAGGCTTTTGCCGGGAGCTCTTGGAGATGAGAATTCCTGCAAGGATGAGTCGTTTTCCGAAGATCTTTTGGAGTATCCGCATTATACAAGGCCGGCTGATTACAACGGCATGAAAGTTCCGGATGTTCTTTTGTCCGGGGATCATGAGAAAATAAAAGAATGGAGAAAGAAAGAGGCGGTAAAAACAACTAAAAAGAAAAGGCCGGATTTATTAAAACATTAAACAGTTCTCGACTCGCTTCGCTCGCTCGAACAATATTCTTCGAGCGAAGCCCGAAGGGCTGAGTCGAGAAGCTCAAGGAGGAATTATGAACATAATCAGAGAGCTGGAAAAAGATCTTATGAAAAAGGAAATCACTGTTTTCAAGGTTGGCGACACTGTCAGAGTAGCAGTCAGGATAAAAGAAGGCGACAAGACCAGGTCCCAGGCTTTTGAAGGCATAGTTATTGCCAGAAAAGGGTCGGGGATAAAAGAGACTTTTACGGTCAGGCGTATATCTTTCGGAGAAGGTGTTGAGAGGGTGTTTCATATGCATTCTCCGCACATAGACTCAATAAAGGTTGTCAAGAAAGGCAAGGTTAACAGGGCGAGGCTGTATTATTTGAGGAAAAGAATTGGCAAACATACAACGGTCGAAGAAGAAAGAGAAGCCGCTAAAAACCCGGCAGATGTTGTCTTGGGAGCGGAAAGCGTTTCTTAAAGGCTTTTCTATAATAATAGGAGTCGATGAAGCAGGCAGGGGTCCTCTGGCAGGTCCTGTGGTGGCGGGGGCTGTGATTTTAAACCGCTCTCCTTTGAGAATATTTAAGGTGCCGGAATACAAGGAAAACATAGATGATTCTAAGAAACTCCGGCCGCCGGAGAGAGAAAAGGCATTCAAAGAAATATCAGCGAAAGCTATTTTTGGGGTAGGCATTAAAGATAATAAATATATAGACAGAGAAAATATACACATGGCAACGCTTGCAGCAATGAAGCAGGCTGTTAAGAAACTGGTATTCAAATTCTGCCGGCTGGCTAATAAAAAAGAAAAAGATGTCCGAAAAGATATCTGCGTTCTAGTAGATGGCCTATTTGGCGGGTTTCTACCCTATAAAACAATTCCAATTATAAAAGGCGATTCCAAGAGTTTTTCCATAGCAGCTGCGTCAATAGTCGCAAAGGTAATGCGCGATGCGATCATGGACCGGTATGATAAAAAATATCCCCTTTATGGTTTTTTTAAACACAAGGGATATGGCACGAGATTTCATTTGGAGGCCATCAAGCAACATGGGCCTTGCTTGATACACAGGAAAAGTTTCGCGCCTATAAGTGAGGACATAGCTTGCGGAATCCGAAGGACGACGTAAGCTATATGTCCGAACTTATCCCGAGCTGCCTTGATTCTTGATTATATGCAGCGAGGGATTATCATATAAAGTTTTATCCCTCGCAACATGATGAAAAATAGGGTTGCCCGGGATTAATTCGCACATTGACTTATGCTCGTTCATTTCATTCACTCCATAAGTCAAGTGCTCATTAAAAAAATGACATTTGCAAGGATTAGTTCTGGAAAGAGCGGAGAGGAGCTGGCTGTTTCTTATTTGCGAAGAGAAGGCTATAAAATAATAGGAAGAAATTACAGGACAAAGCTGGGAGAAATAGATATAATAGCGGATTATAAAGGCTGTACTTGTTTTGTGGAAGTCAGGGCTAAAAACTCGCCCGCGTTCGGTTTGCCTGAAGAGACGATATTAAAAAAGAAACAGCTGCAGATTTCAAAAGCAGCCCTAGCGTATATAAAGAAATTTAAGCTGGAAGATAAAAGCTGCAGGTTTGATGTGGTTTGCATAGAGGGCGTTGATAGTCTCCGGCCGCAAGTAAGGCTGATAAAGAATGCGTTTGATCTGGATAGTAGATGGAGGTAAAAATGAAGAGTATTCCAAGTGACCTAGAAATAGCCCAGGCTGCAGAACTTAAGCCTATTACTGAGATTGCAAAAGAGATGGGTATAAAAGAGGATGAGCTTGAATTATACGGAAGGTATAAAGCCAAAATATCCCTTTCTATACTTGGCCGCCTTAAAGATAAACCTTTTGGAAAATATATAGACGTAACAGCCATTACGCCGACGCCTTTGGGAGAAGGGAAAACAGTTACCACTATTGGTTTGAGTCTAGGACTGCATAAGCTCGGGAAAAAGGTAATTACCACATTGCGCCAGCCTTCGATGGGGCCTGTATTCGGAATAAAAGGCGGAGCTGCTGGAGGTGGTTATTCCCAGGTTTTGCCAATGGAAGATATAAACCTTCATTTTACAGGCGACATACACGCTGTGGGCGCAGCAAATAATCTCCTGGCGGCATTCATTGATAATAGCATTGCCAAAGGCAATAAGCTGAATATAAATCCCGATACTATTATCACGCGCAGAGTAGTGGATATAAGCGACAGGGCTTTGCGGCAGATAAAAACTGGCTTGGGCGGAGAGGAAAATGGAATTCCAAGAGATACAGGTTTTGATATAACAGTTGCAAGTGAAGTGATGGCAATACTCGCGCTTTCAAAAGATCTTTTTGATTTGAGGAGCCGCATAGGAAAAATTATAGCGGCTTTTACTTATGCTGGCTTGCCAGTCACAGCGGAGGACCTGAAATGCGCAGGCGCTATGACAGTCCTTTTAAAAGACGCTATTAAGCCTAACCTTGTTCAGACGACGGAAAACACCCCGTGCATCATGCACGCCGGGCCTTTCGCAAATATCGCGCACGGCAACAATTCAATACTGGCTGATATAATAGCATTAAAACTATCAGATTACGTGGTGACTGAGAGCGGTTTTGGCGCAGACTGCGGCGCGGAAAAATTTATGGATATAAAATGCCGGATACCGGGCCTTAAGCCACCTGATGCTGTGGTGATAGTATGCAGTGTCAGAGCCCTTAAGATGCACGGAGGAGCGTTTAAGGCAGCGCCGGGCAAGAAGATAGATGCAGAAGCTTTAAAGAGAGAAGATGTAGAAGCTGTTAAAAAAGGCGCTAGTAACCTTGAAAAACATATTGAGAATATAAAATTATTCGGCGTGCCAGTAGTAGTTGCGATAAATAGGTTTTTATATGATACGGATAGAGAAATTGCAGCAATAGAAGAAATAGCTGTAAAAGCAGGGGCAGAGGATGCTGTTTTAAGCGAGGTATGGGAAAAAGGCGGCGAAGGCGGCGTAGCTTTAGCTAAAGCTGTAATAAAGATGTGCGAGAAAAAATCAGACTTCAAGTTTCTATATCCTCTGGATATGCCGATTAAAGAAAAGATAGAGCTGATAGCAAAAAAGATTTACGGCGCAAAAGATGTAAGTTATTCGCCGGAAGCTGAAAGAAAGATATCTTGCTATACAAAATTGGGCTATGATAAATTACCCATATGTATGGCAAAGACTCATTTATCGCTTTCGCACGACCCTGAGCTTAAGGCGAGGCCCAGGGATTTTACTTTGCCTATAAGAGATGTAAGGATTTCAGCAGGCGCAGGATTTTTATACCCATTGTGCGGCGAGATGCGCACGATGCCGGGCTTACCGTCCGTGCCCGCAGGGACTAAAGTGGATATTGATAAGGACGGAAAGGTGTTAGGGCTATTTTAATGTATGTCAATAAACCTTTAAAAAAATATATAGATGACCTTGCTGCGAGGCAGCCCACGCCAGGCGGCGGCAGCGCAGCTAGCTTGGCAGGAGCCATGGGCTCAGCCCTGTTAGAAATGGTGTGCAATTTTACTATAGGAAATAAAAAATACAAGGACACAGAAGAAGCCGTGGCCGATTATCTGACATCACTTAGAAAGATAAGAGAGGAATTTCTGCTTTTAGTAGACGAGGATGTGAAGATATATTCTTCTATATGCGCGGCGTTCAAAACAAAAGATGAAAAAATAATTGAGAATGCTCTAAAACAAGGGTATCGTATCTCTTTAAAAATGTGCGGATTGGCGAAAGCCGGAATGGCAATCGCGTTAAATCTGGCAGAGAAATCAAACGTGAATTTAATAACAGATGTCGGGTGCGGGGCAGAGCTTCTAAAAGCAGGTTTTGAATCAGGTGTGTTCAATTCTGAGATAAACCTGAAAGGCATAAAGGACGCCTCTTTTGTAGAAAAAGAAAGGATCGTCCTCCGCGGCCTTAAAAAAGACATATCTCATCTGTATAAAAAAACTATTTCTAAAACCGGCGAAAGGATGGTATAGGCATGCCTGCTAAGTTGTTGGAAGGTAAAAGCGTTGCTTTAAAAATAAAAGAAAATATAAAACTGGAAATCGAATCGCTGAAGAATAAATACGGGGCCGGCCCTAAGCTTGTGAGCGTCCAGGTAGGAGAAAATCCTGCCTCGGAAATTTATATCAAGTCCCAGGAGAAGACAGCAAGGGATCTCGGCATAACGTACGAGTTGAAAAAGATAGACGCCGGCATAACCCAGGATGAGTTTATAGAAATAATCGATTCTCTGAACAAAGATAAATCAACGCATGGGATCATAGTCCAGATGCCTTTGCCGCAGCATATAGACGCAAAGCTTATATCCAGATACATTTCTTCTTTAAAAGACATAGAGGCAGTCCATCCTGAGAACATGGGAGAGATTGTTTTTGGGAAAGCAAAGATTTTGCCGTGCACTGCGGCTGCCTGCATGGAATTATTGAATTCCATAGATTCGCTTGAGCTATACGGCAAAGAGGCAGTTGTGGTAGGCCACAGCGAAATCGTAGGAAAGCCTCTAGCGCTGTTATTATTAAATAAATTCGTAACTACCACGGTGTGCCACATAGCCACAGGCCAAAGAGGAACTCTTCCTGAATTTGTGAAAAAAGCAGAGATTTTAATAGTGGCTGTGGGAAAGGCCGGGCTTGTAAAAGGCGATTGGATAAAAGAAGGCGCAATTGTAATAGACGTCGGGATCAACCGCGTTGAAGGCAAGATTGTGGGCGATGTGGAATTCGATAAGGCATTTGAGAAGGCCTCGTACATAACGCCTGTTCCAGGCGGCGTAGGGCCTTTGACTGTAACGATTTTAATGCGGAACGTAGTCGAGGCATTTAAACAACAACAAACAAAATAACGGGAAAAAGCTTATGGCGCTTTGCGAAAAAATACAATCAGGTAAGTTCATTATTACGTCGGAGATAGCTCCGCCGAAAGGCATTGATGTCGAAGAGATTTTAAAGGATGCTGAGCTTGTAAAAGGCAGGGTGGATGCGATAAATGTGACAGACCTTCAAAGCTCTGTCATGCGGACAGGGTCTCTGGCAATATGCAAACTCTTATTGGAACGCGGGCTTGAACCTGTTTTTCAGATTACCTGCAGGGACAGAAACAGATTGGCTCTCCAGTCAGATCTTTTATCCGCAGCTGTTTTTGGGATACAGAACGTGCTAGCTCTTACTGGAGACCATCCGGCCTTGGGAGACCATCCTGGCGCAAAACCTGTTTTTGATCTGGATTCAATGCAATTGCTTGAGGCTATCAGGGGCTTGCAATCAGGGAAGGATATGGCGGGCAAAGAATTGAAAGGAAGCCCTAAGTTTTGCGTAGGAGCAGTGGTGAATCCTGGCGCAGACCCCATAGAGCCTGAGATTATTAAGATGGAGAAAAAAATAGAAGCAGGCGCTCAGTTTTTTCAGACCCAGGCTATCTATGAGATGCATCTTTTTGAGAAATTTCTGAAAGCAGCCTCTCATTTAAAAACGACCATTATAGCTGGCATAGTGCTTTTAAAATCAGCTGGCATGGCAAGGTATATGAATAAAAATGTAGCAGGGGTGTTTGTGCCTGAAGATTTGATACAGGAAATGGAGCAGGCTAAGGATAAAAGCGTAAAATCAATAGAGATAGCAGCAAGGCTTATTAAAGAACTTAAACCTATATGCCAGGGCGTTCATATAATGCCCATAGGATGGGATAAAAAAGTTCCTTTAGTTTTGAATGCTGCAGGATTATGAAAATAGCAGTAAGCGGAAAAGGCGGAGTAGGGAAGACTTCTGTGGCAGCTGGGCTTGTCCTGCTCTTTAAAAATCAAGGCAAGAAGGTAATTGCAATAGATGCTGATCCTGATGCGAACCTTGCGGCTACCCTTGGTTTTTCAAGTTCAGAGAGGCCTGCGCCGATCTCTGAACTCAAGAAACTGATTCTGGAGAGGACAGGTGAGGTAGGCGCCTTTTTTAAATTAAACCCAAGGGTAGATGATATACCTGACAAGTTTTCTTCTAAGCGCGGCAATGTGATTTTGATGGAGATGGGCACTGTCAAAAGAGGCGGCTCAGGCTGCGTTTGTCCTGAGAGCGCATTTTTAAAAGCGTTATTGAGCCATATATTTTTAAACAGGGACGAGGTTATAGTAGTTGATATGGAGGCAGGCATAGAGCATCTTGGGAGAGGCACTGCCGAGTCCGTTGAAAAATTTTTAATAGTTATAGAACCGAATAGCACATCAATTGATACAGCCAAAAAAATAAAACAGCTTGCCGAAGGCCTTGGCATAAAAGAGATTTCAGCTATAGGAAACAAAATCAGGTCAAAAGAAGACAAAGATTTTATAAAGAAAAATTTAGAAGGTATCCGGGTTCAGGGGTACATAGGCCTTGATGAATCGCTTTTAAACTCAAGAGGCGTGTTGCCGGAGGATTCTGAATTTATAAAAAACTTATCGGAGGCATTAGATGGCAAAACCAACAGGTAATCCTATTAACGATAAATTATTAGAGATAGCTGCGCAAAATAATATTTCTACTGTATGGGACCGCTTTATGGAGCAGGAGCCTCATTGCGGATTCGGGACGCTCGGGGTGTGTTGCAAGATCTGTAACCTCGGCCCATGCAGGATAGACCCGTTCGGAGAAGGAGCTCAGAAGGGGGCGTGCGGAGCAGACGCAGATACTATAAGCTCAAGAAATTTAGTCCGTAACGCTGCAGCAGGAGCTGCGTGTCATTCAGATCATGGCAGAGATCTTGCATGGACGCTTCTTGAACTGGGAAGAGGCCATGTAAAGGACTATTCTATAAAAGACCCCGCGAAATTAAAGAAACTAGCTGTTGAATTCAGCATAAAAATAGACGGTAAAGGTGATTTAAAAATTGCGGAAGAGCTTGGGGAAGTTATTTTAAAAGAATACGGCCAGCAAGAAGGAGAATTAACGCTGACAAAGAGAGCCCCTAAGAAACAGCGGGATAACTGGAAAAAAACAAATGTCAATCCAAGGGGTATTGATATAGAGGTTGTTCAGGCAATGTCCAGGACTCACATAGGATGCGATAATGAGTATAAGCATGTTTTAGAATCAGCAATAAGGGCTTCGCTTGTAGATGGATGGGGCGGTTCAATGATAGCAACTGACCTGAGCGATATTTTATTCGGCTCCCCGGAACCCATACGAGCTGAGGTGAATTTAGGCGTATTGAAAGAAGACGAGGTCAATATTCTTTTGCACGGCCACGAGCCGATTCTTTCCGATATCATGGTTACAGCCAGCCAGGACAAAGAGCTTGTAGAACTTGCAAAAAAATACGGGGCAAAAGGCATAAACCTTTCAGGCATATGCTGCACTGCAGCAGAAGTGCTTATGCGGCATGGCGTGCCTATGGCTGGAAGCTTTCTGCAGCAGGAGCTGGCTATAATTACAGGGGCTGTAGAAGCAATGATTGTTGATATACAATGTATAATGCCGAGCCTGCCGGAAGTAGCAAAGTCATTTCATACAAAACTTATTTCTACTTCTCCCAAGGCAAAATTTGTTGGCATGGAGCACATAGAATTTCATGAAAAAGATGCATTGGAAACAGCAAAAAAGATTTTAAGAATCGCTATTGAAAATTATAAAAATAGAAATCGCTCCAAGGTCAATATACCAAAAGAAAAAATGACGCTTGTGGCTGGTTTTACAATGGAAAATATTTTTTATAACCTGGGCGGAAGTTTCAGACCGTCATACAGGCCTTTAAATGACGCGATTATAAGCGGAAGGATAAGAGGCGTAGCCGGTGTGATAGGCTGCGATAATCCGAAAAATGAATCAGGCCTCTGCCACGCAGAAATGGTAAAGGAGCTTATAAAAAATGATGTGCTGGTTGTGCAAACAGGGTGTTCCGGGAGCGCATGCGCAAAAGCAGGCCTTTTAACTCCGGAAGCTGCTTTCAAGTTTGCCGGAGACGGCCTAAAGGAGATATGCGAAACAGTTGGGATACCGCCGGTTTTACACACAGGCTCTTGCGTGGACAATACAAGGATACTGACTGCCTGCTGCGAGATGGTAAAAGAAGGCGGCATTGGAAATAGCATAGATGAGCTTCCTGTTGCAGGAGCTGCCCCTGAATGGATGTCTGAAAAAGCAATTGCAATAGGCTGGTATTTTGTAGCATCCGGAATATTTGTGGTAATTGGCACTCCGTTAAGAGTGATGGGAAGTAAGAATGTCACAAATTATATCTGTAATGAAATCGAGCCGCTATACGGCGGGAAATGGGCATTTGAAGGCGATCCGATAAAAGCAGCTCATTTAATGGTAGAGCATATTGATAAGAAGCGAGAAGCGCTTAAACTGAAACCCCTGATATGCGCTAAAGTATGAAAAAAATATACTGCAATATTAAAAAATGCCTCGGATGCGGGAGTTGTGAGATTGCATGCGCTATAGAGCATTCTAAGTCCAGAGAATTGAATAAATCTATAGCAGAAAGCCCTCTTCCTGTCAAAAGACGCAAAGCAGAATTCGTAGAAGAGAGCGTCTCTATATCTACAGGCTGTCATCATTGCGAAAATGCGGCGTGCGTAACAGCCTGCATGTCAGGCGCAATGTACAAGGATAAGAAAACAGCTCTTACGCAGCATGATAAAGATAGATGCGTTGGGTGCTGGATGTGCATAATGACTTGTCCTTTTGGAGCAGTGACGAGATTAAGAGAGGAAAAGATAGTCTTGAAATGTGATCTTTGTCCTGACAGGGATAAACCTGCTTGCGTTGAAGCATGCCAGACAAAGTCGCTGTTTTTAGGAACTCTTAAGGAGTTTACAAAGATATGCAGTACGTAATAATCGGTTCCAGTGCGGCTGGAATAAACGCAATAGAAGCCATAAGGACAAAAGATAAGACATCAAAGATAATTATTATCTCGGATGAGAAAAATCCGCTTTATTCAAGATGCCTTATTTCTTATCTTTTGGCAGGCACTATTGATGGGAAAAAGATCTGGTACAAGCCGGACAGTTTTTTTAAAGATAATAAAGTTGAAGCATTGCTTGGCATCAAGGCTGAAAAAATAAATATAAAGAAAAAAGAAATAGCCATCGGCAATAAAGAAAAGATAAAGTTTGATAAGCTGCTTATTGCAACAGGCGCTTCGCCAAAATTAGAAGATATACCCGGCATAGATAAAAAAGGTGTTTTTCCTCTCAGAACTATTGAACACACTACAGAGATCCAGTCTATGCTGGATAAGGTAAAAAGCGTGGCTGTTTTGGGCGGCGGCTTAATAGGCCTGCGCGCTGCGTATGCATTGAAAAACAGAGGCAAGAATGTGAGCGTTTTTGTAAAATCAGGCTCTATACTTTCCCAGATAATTGATAAGGATGCCGCTGGCATTATGCAGAAACGCATAGAGGAAAGAGGCATAAAAATATTTACAGGCGTAGCTGCAAAAGAAATCACAGGGGCTAAGTCAGTAGATGGGGTTGCGCTTGATAATGGCTCGAAACACGATTGCGAGCTTGTAATTATAGGTAAAGGTGTTTCGCCGAATGTTGAAATAGCAAAGGATGCCGGTATAAAAACAAGCTGGGGTATTTTGGCCAACGAGCGCTTAAGAACAGGCGTTGAAGATATATTTACCGCAGGCGATGTGTCAGAAACAAATGATATTGCCTTGGAAGAAAGTTCTATAAATGCAATCTGGCCAGCTGCGTGTGAGCAGGGAAGAATTGCCGGTTTAAATATGACCGGGGAAAATGAAACATACGAAGGGTCTCTGGCAATGAATTCAATAGAGTTTTTCGGATTGCCGGTTATTTCAGTTGGTATAACAAAGCCGAAAAGCGATAGGTATAAAGAAATTGTTAAAAAAGATGCAGGTAAAAATATTTACAAAAAAATAGTTTTAAAAGATGGTATTATTGTGGGTGTTATATTTGTAAATTCAATTGAAAATATAGGCATAATCGGCACTTTGATTAAGAATAAGGCGGATGTCACCAGCATTAAAGACATAATGTTAGAAGACTATTTTGATTATGGTAAAATCGCCCCTCTTATAAAAAAATCTAAAAGAGGGTTTAAAGAACCGGAGTTTAAAGAGACGATAATGACGCTATAATAGGTCCCTCGCCGCACAGTAGCAATAAAAAGGGCGGACTCGGGATCAAATTTACTTCGTAAATTTGGAGGAAGCATGTCAAAGATAATTGCAACATGCGCTATAAGGGGCGCCAGAGAGATATACAGGCAGGCTGAGGAATTCCTGGAAAACTCGATCAAGGAAAAAACCGAATCCTGCGAGATTAAATTCCCGGATACTGCTTTTTATTTTCCAATGGCTTATGCTTTGCTGGGCGAAGAGGTGAAAAAACTAAGTGATGCCAAAAGAGTTTTATTATTTGCAAAAACACTTCTGCGTGACGACCCTTCTGAAAAAATATGGCTGCCTTATTTGGGAGATACCCTGGATTCAGGCGTAGCAACGCTATTGTGCGAAGAAATAATAATGGCGCTAAGGTATTTATATGGCCAGGAACCGCAAAAAGATTGTAACGGCTTCTTTTCAGATACAATTCTCCGCACATTAGGGATTCAGCTTGTAGATGGGAGGATACCAGGCTTTGCCGCAATATTAGGGGCTGCGCCTGACAATAAAACAGCAGTTTATATTGTGCGTGAATTGCAAAAGCGCAGCATAATGACATTTGTAGGCAGTAATGTTAACGGGAGAAGCATAATCGATCAGCTTCTTGAAGAAAAAGTAGAAATGGGCTGGGACACTTATATAATACCTTACGGAAGAGACACCTTGAGCGCCATATATCCTTTGAATTGGGCGATAAGGGGCGCACTTACATTCGGAGGCCATAAAAAAGGAGAGGCTCTCAAATGTCTTAAATACTGCCAGAACAGGGTATTTGCCTTTGGCATGGTCTTGGGAAAGCTGGATGATATTAAATATGCGACAGGCGCAGGCGCAATCAATATGGGCTTTCCTATTATAGCCGACACAGATATACCTGAAATAAAGCCGAGCGGCATATGTACTTATGAGCACGTAGTAAAAGAATTGGACCATAAAAAGATAGCGCAGCGTTCAATAGAAGTAAGAGGTTTGAAAATAAAAATTACAGAAATACCGATACCTGTGCCGTATTCGCCGGCTTTTGAAGGCGAAAGAGTAAGGCGGGAGCAGATGTTTGCGCAATTTGGAGGCAAATACTCAGATGCGTTTGAATATGTAAAAATGGTGCCACCCGATAAGATAGAGGATGGGAAAATTGAAGTTATAGGCCCGGAACTCGATAAAATTGAAGACGGCGGAGCAGCGCCCCTGGGAATAATAGTAGAAGTAGCCGGAAGAAAAATGCAGAAGGATTTCGAGCCTATACTGGAAAGACAAATACACAGTTTTCTGAATGAGGCAATGGGCGTATTTCATATGGGCCAGAGGGATATGTGCTGGACAAGGATCGCAAAGGATGCCAGGGCAAAAGGATTTTTATTGCGGCATTTCGGCGTAATTTTACATGCGAAGTTTCATGACGTATTCAGCGCTATCGTAGATAAGGTGCAGATTACTATATATACAAACAAGGCTGATGTTGAAACGCTTGTGAAAGAGGCGCAGATTTCATACAAAGAAAGGGATGCTAGGGTAGAAAAGATGACAGATGAAAGCGTAGATTTATTCTGGACGTGTACGCTTTGCCAGAGTTTTGCGCCGAATCACGTGTGTATAATAAAACCCGAAAGGCTTGGTTTGTGCGGCGCCTATAACTGGCTGGACGCAAAGGCATCTTATGAATTAAATCCTTCAGGCCCGAATCAGCCTATTAAAAAAGGAGAATGTCTGAATCCTGTAAAGGGGGAGTGGTTTGGCGTGAATGAGGTTGTGTTTCAAAAATCCAACCGCACCCTGGAAAGATTCTGCGGCTATTCTATTATAGATGCGCCTGAAACAAGCTGCGGTTGTTTTGAATGCATAATAGCGGTGCTGCCCGAAGCAAATGGTTTTATGGTTGTGAACAGGGAATATTCAGGGATGACTCCTGCTGGCATGACATTTTCTACTCTTGCAGGTACAATAGGAGGCGGACAACAAACCCCAGGTTTCATGGGCGTAGGAAGACTTTATATTGTTAGTAAAAAATTCATCTCTGCTGAAGGCGGGCTTAAGAGGCTGGTATGGATGCCGAAGGAATTAAAAGAAGCCCTGGCTGATAGATTGAAAAAAAGAGGCGAGGAATTAGGCGACTCTGACCTTGTAAACAAGATTGCCGACGAAACAATAGGCACAACAACGGAAGAATTATTGCCGTTTCTTGAAAAAGTTGGCCATCCTGCATTGACTATGGAAGCAGTGATGTAGAGAGGACTACCATGGCTCTATCAGGTTTAGACATATACAAATTATTGCCCAAGACTAATTGCAAGAAATGCGGCTCTCCTACATGTCTTGCGTTTGCGATGAAACTTGCGATGAAAAAGGCTTCTTTGGACGAGTGTCCTGATGTAACGCAGCAGGCTAAAAAGGCGCTGGAAGAATCATCCAGGCCCCCCATCGCATTAATTAAATTCGGTTCAGGAGATAATACTATAGAAACAGGAGGGGAGACGGTTTTATTCAGGCATGAAAAAACATTTTATCACCAAACCGCTATTGCTATAAGCGTGGATGATACGCTTGGCGACGCAGATCTTTTAGTAAGGATAGAAAAAATAGAGAAGATAGGTTTTGAAAGAGTCGGCCAGCATATTGCAATTGACATGATAGCGCTTATAAATAAAAGCTTATCGAGCGAAAAATTTCTAAGTGCTTTAGACAAAATCCTTTCTAATTCAAAAAAACCGGTTATTTTAGTAAGCTCTGACCAGAAGACTATAGAGGCCGCGTTAAAAAAATGTTCTGATAAAAGGCCTCTTGTGCACGCTGCTGATTCTAATAATTTAAAAGATATGTGCGCTGTGGCCAAGGCTTATAAAGCGCCGCTTGCCCTGAAAGCCAATAGCTTAGAAGAGCTTGATAAACTTTCTCATGAAGCAGCCGGAATGGGTATTGAAGAAATTGTGCTTGATCCCGGGTCTGTGCCCTTGCGAGTATCTCTGAACGACCTGACACAGATAAGGCGATTGAGTTTGAAACGAAATTACAGGCCTTTCGGTTTTCCTGTTATTATGTTTATAAAAAGTACTGACAAACACCAGACAGTTGTAGACTCCTGCACGTTTATAGCTAAATATGCAAGCATAATTGTGTTGGATTCTATCGAAGAGGATGTTCTTTTGCCGATTGTAACCATGCGCCAGAATATTTATACAGATCCGCAGAAACCTGTTACGGTTGAACCCAAGCTGTACAAATTCGGATCTCCGGATAAAAATTCGCCGGTAATGGTAACTACTAATTTTTCTCTCACATTCTATACCGTTGCGCCTGAAATAGAGGCAGGCGGCAATTCTGCTTATCTATTGGTTACTGATTCGGAAGGTATGAGTGTTCTGACAGCATGGGCCGCGGAAAAATTCACCCCTGAAATAATAGCGGACACCATGAAAAAAACAGAATTGGACAGCGTAGTTTCTCATAAGAAAATAATAATCCCGGGCTACGTGGCTGTTCTGAGCGGGAAATTGGAAGATGTTTCCGGATGGCAGGTACTCGTAGGACCGAAGGAGGCCTCCGGAATACCTAAATATTTAAAAGAGATCTGGAAGTAGGGAACGGGCTTGGTTGTTTTCTGCAAACATATGTTATGAACCTCGCAAACAAAATTTCTATACTTCGCATATTATTGATACCTTTTTTCATAGCGTGTATTTTATATTACGGCGAAGGCAGGGAATATCTGAGGTTTGCCGCGCTAGGAATATTTTTACTGGCCACGCTCAGCGATGCCGTTGACGGAGGCATAGCAAGGCTAAAAAATCAGGTGACGGAATTAGGTATGGTTCTGGATCCCATAGCAGATAAACTTTTAATAATAAGCGCTTTCATTGCCTTATCTATGATAAAAGTCGTTCCTGAAAGCCTGCGCATACCTGCCTGGGCGGTCTTAATAGTCATAAGCAGGGACATGATGATAGTGCTTGGTTCCGTAGTGATATATTTCATTAAAGGCAGCCTGAAAATAAAACCAAGCTGGATGGGAAAGGCTACGACGCTTTTCCAGATGCTGACAATACTTGTTTTTCTGGCCGCGTTTAAATACCACAGATTTTTTCTTTACCCGGCAATTCTTTTTACAGTGCTTTCTGCAATAGATTATATCTGGCGCGGCTCAAAGCAACTCAATGAAACCCACAAAATTTAATTTCCATAAAATAGCTATTGTAGGCAGGCCTAACGTAGGCAAGTCTGCGCTTTTTAACAGGATGGTAAAACAGCGCAAGGCCATAGTGGAGAAATTCGGGCCTACTACGCGCGACAGGATCAGCGCTATTGTCAAGTGGTCTGACAAAACGTTTGAACTGATAGATACCCCGGGCCTGGATTTTGATAAAAAAGAAGATCTTTCTAAACTTATAGAAAAACAGATAATGCTTGCCGTAAAAGAGGCTGATCAGCTTATTTTTGTATGCGACGCCATCGACGGAGTCATGCAGATGGATAAGGAGATTTGCAGCATGCTTAGAAAAACGGATAATAATATTACATTAGCCGTGAATAAAGTGGAAAGCGGAAGCTTAACGCAGA
>JAPLMD010000004.1 GCA_026387235.1 Candidatus Omnitrophota bacterium | reverse complement strand
CTTTTGTAAGAAAGTATCCTCAGGACATTGTTTATATCCGCGTCTTTAAAATCCATTGTTATATTACCCGGGGTTGTTTCTGTTACCTGACCGGCTTCGGTCTTAACCGCGCTATCCGCTGCCTCTTCCTGGCCAAAAGAATCGCACGTAAAAGCAAAAAATAAAATAATAAAAACTGTCCACATTTTCATATAAATCCTCCCAAATTTGCGAAGCAAATTTGATCCCGAGTCCCTCGCCGCATCATTTTTACTTACTAGCGGCTCGGGACGAAGGACCTTTAATCCCCGTTAAGCTCTATCTTCAAGCTTTCTCCGTTAACGTCAAAAACAACGCTGTCCTTATTTATTTTTAAAATCTTTACAGAACCCAGGTAATCGCCTTCCTTCACTATTTCTCCGTTTATAATCGCTATGGACCCCTTTACGTCATCCCACACAATGCCTTCCAGCCGTATATCTTCTATAGCGCTTGCCTCATAGGCATCAGACGCGTACCCGCCTGTCTCTGAAATAAGAGGAATAAACGGATCTCTTCTGGAATTCGCGTTATACTTAAATTCCTCTCCCGCAAAAACCGGACTAAGCGTTATTCCGCTAATTGACAAAACGAGTATAACTCGTTTTGTCAAATAAGAAAGGTTTTTATTGCAAGACATAGGTGATTATCCTCATTTTTATATCGTGATGGCGGGGGTCTTTATCAATGCCTGCCACATCCATGTCCGTAACCTTTATAAACCTGTCCATGTTCTCTATTTTATTTACAAAATCTCCGAGCTGGTGGTATCCTGCCCTGGCTTCTATTAAAATCGGAAATTCAGAATAAGCGCTATTAGTAACTTTTTGCTTGGATGCGGCAACAGACGCTTCCAGCGGCTTTATCTTGAGTATCTTAACCCCAGAAGATTCCGCAACATTTGAAAAATCCTCAAGAAGGCTTGAAATCTGATCCTGGCTAGGCAGTCTTCTTTCAAGGTTATCCCCTTGTTTTTCAAAATTTTCATGCTGCCTTTTTATCGCATCTTCATTGGCAATCATTATCTCTTCGCTCTTCACCCTGTCTCTCACAATGCGGTATTCTTTATTTTTTGCAATAAAACTTGAAAACAGGGGCTTTAAAAGAAGGTTGTAATAGAGCGCGAACCCTGCGATGCCGAATATTACAATCAGTACGTATATTTTTTGTTTTTCTTTTTGATCTGCCATTTTATAGGAAATAAAGAGATATCTTAAAATTCACCACGTCTCTTTCCTCTTTATTTTCTCTCTGGACGGATTCCAGCCTTATATTCTTAAAGTCCTTGAAAAACTGCTGGTCGTCCTTTATATTTTTCATGAATTTTCCTACAAAAGCCATTGCCTCTTCGCTTTTTGAAATCACGATGCCTTCTATTATCAGCCTGCTCTCGGAATCAGTATATGCATGGGTGAACCATATACCAGGCAAGATCAAATCTGAAAGCTGATTCAATTTCTCGGTCCACAAAAATTTTCTCTTTGTAAGCTGATCCAAAACAGCCATTTTAGCTTTCAGGACAGCTATCTCTTTATTTATACTATCTACACGGGAAAACCTGTCAGAAAAAATTTTTTCTCTTGCCAGCAAGCTGTTTATCTGAGCTTTTCTGATAAAAGATCCCAAAGACAGCGCTATTACGATTAATATTAAAATTCCTATAGTTCCGCCAATTGCCAGGAATTTCAGTTTTTCCGCCTCTATGCTCAGATTGAAAGCAGGCTCTGATTTTTTCTTCCTCAGCTCTTCAGGTAATAAATTTATTTCTATCATTATTTCCTCAGCGCCAATCCAAGCGCTACCGCAAACTGAGCCGGAGAATTCATGAGACTTTTATCAACCGACTCGTCCAAAATTTTAATGCCCTCAAACGGATTCCACGAAACGATTTCCGTACCCAGATTTTCTTTTAAAAAATCCCGCATATTAAAAAGATACGAAGCGCCGCCGCTTATATAAAGCCTCTCTATATTTCTGCCAAACTGCGTTTCGTAATAATCAAATGACATACGGATCTCTGATATAAATTTTTCAAGCGCAGGCATTAAAGCGTTTGCAATTTCTGTTTTTCTTTCGCCGGGACTACACTTTAATAACTCCGCATCATCCGCGCTTAACCCTGACAGTTCCTTGATCTTATTGGTAAGACCTGCTCCTCCCCACATTATATCCCTCGTAAAATATGGATACCCCTTACTGATTATATTCATGTTTGAAAATCTGGCTCCGATATTTATCATGGCATAAACACTTTCCTGCTTGTTCTCCAGGCCTAATCTCTGAAACGAATTTAACATTGCCATGGTATCCACACCTATGGAAGCTATCTCCAATCCAATCTCTTTAAACATCTCCATGCAGCCATTTACCCTATCTTTCTTGGCAGCCACTAGAAGCACCCTATTAGCAGCGCCTGAAGGGCTTTTATCCAGCACAGCCGAGTCCAATATTGCCTCATTTATGTCGAACGGTATGTATTTCCCCCCTTCAAATTTTATCGCGCTTCTAAGCTCTTCTTTTTTCATCGGAGGCATCTCAATATATCTCACGATGACAGACAGCCCTGATAAGGATATATTAGCGCGTTTCGAAGATAGTTTTGAAAGGGCCAGCAAATCTTTCAAGCTTGTTTTTACATCTTCGCCTGAAATGGCGTTAGCAGCGCATTTCAAAAGTTCAAGCTTGCCCTTTTTATCCTGAAGCTCTATCAGCTTTATGCTGCTGGTTCCTATGTCAATCCCAACAGGCCTTACCATTATTACCTAGCTCCTATATTAAATACTTATATACGCTATATACAAAATTATCTCAACTAACGTAACTCGTATTTTTGATTTCATTTATAATAAATTATACGATTATGGCTTAAAAGTCAAGCAAAAATGCCAACTGGCGTTTATTTTTGTTTGATTCCGCAAAGGCTTTTGCGGAATCTCCAAAGATCCTTCAGCTGCTTCTTTTGAAATTTTCAATAGAAAATTTCATACTGAGATTCCGATGAATAAGAGAAATCGAAGTATCTCGTCGCAGCTTCAGGATCAAGCGAATTCTTCGAATTCGCTTGACAAAAAAAAGTGCCACGCATATGCGTGGCACTTTTTTGAAATAATACCAATAATATCTTATTCTATCGGCGCGCCCGATGCATTATTAAGCCTTATTACTCCGCTTTCATCCACGAAGAAAATACGGGTGCCTGTCGTGCCGGGTACAGCGGGAGTTGCCAAACAGGTATACTGATTAGCATTTACCCATGCATATGTAAAATAATACCCCTGCTTCGTGTTGTTTGCATCCACAGCACTTGCTAAGCTGACATCAATATAAGGCGGCACTGCCGAGCTGAGCAATAAAAGATTTGTTGTCGGATACGTCGTAGGTGTCTGAGCTGCGCGGTAACTTTCGCACGCTGTGCTTATTGTCCTCAGAGCTGCTATCCCGGCTGCTTCATTGGCATTATGTCTTGCTCGCAGTAAGTTTGGAATTGCTATTGCTGCTAATAGAGATATGATTGCGACGACTATCATTATTTCTACGAGCGTAAAACCATGTTTTCCTCTTAGCTTCAACATTTCCCTCTCCTCCTTTCTTCCCTAAGATTAGGGCGTTGCACATACTCACTGTTTATGAGTATATCATACAAAATACTTTTGTCAAGCAGGATACCACCCCCTTTCTATACAAAAAAGGCTCACTTTTCCCATTGAAAAATGAGCTGCTTTAAAGCCTTTTATATTATCCTTTTGGCAGCTGACAACCATAAGTCCCTCCGGACTTTTAGGCTCTAAAGCTTTGCGCCCCATTCTTTCGAATGGTTTACCCTTATCAATGGACTTCTAAAAATATTAATTTCCCCTCTATATAAAAGTATACATTATCCCGCAGCATATGTCAATTCATGCTCCAAAAATTTTACTAACGCGCGATAATTTCTGTTAGCTTGAATACGGGCAAGAACATGGCAATTACTATACCGCCTATCACTACGCCGAGGAAAGCTATAATCAAAGGTTCTATAAGGCTGGTGAGGCCGCTTACAGCAGCGTCTACCTGGTCTTCATAAAAATCAGCTATTTTAGTGAGCATTTTTTCGAGTTCGCCTGTCTGCTCTCCTACCTTGATCATTCTGACTACCATCGGAGGAAAAGCGCCGCTCTTGGCCAGAGGGTCTGCTATGTTCTCGCCTTCTTTTATGCCGTTTCGCACAGACTCCACTGCCTTTTCTATAACAGCATTCCCTGCGGTTTTACCCACTATTTCCAATGAAACGAGTATCGGCACGCCGCTTTTAACAAGCGTCGCAAACGTCCTTGAAAATTTTGCAACAGCCACCTTTCTAAAAAGAGTGCCCAAAACAGGCATAGCTAGAAGCATTTTGTCAAAGTTTTCCTTTCCCTGAGGAGTCCTCATATACTTTTTTAACGCAAATACAATGGCGATAATCACTGCCACCACATATAAAAACATCTCTCTTATGGTATCGCTTACAAGGATCAGGATTCTCGTAGGCAAGGGCAGCGTCCCGCCCAACATCGCAAATATGCCTTTAAAAGTCGGAATAACCTTCAAAAGCATGACGAGCGTTATAAGCATTGCCATTATTATTACGACGGTTGGGTAAACAAGGCTGGATTTTACTTTTCTCTGCAGCATGCTTGATTTTTCAAGATACGCCGCAAGCCTGTCCAGTATATCGTCCAGCGCTCCGCTTGATTCGCCTGCCCTTACCATATTTACATAAAGAGTTGAAAATACCGCAGGGTGCCTTGCGAGCGCATCCGAAAGGCTTGAACCGGTTTCTATGTCATCTTTTATCTTTGCCAGGATATTTTTAAAAACAGGCTTCTCTATCTGTTCGCATAAAATATCCAGGGCCTGAACCAGAGGTATGCCGCTATCCACCATGGTGGCAAGCTGTCTGGAAAATATAACTATCTCTTCCAGCTTTACACTGCCCCCTAAAGATACAGATCTTCTCTTTGCGGTTTCTTCTATGGAAATTATCACAAGCCCTTTTTTACGAAGCGCATCTATCAGAAGGGCTTTGTCTGAATATTCCAGAATCCCGATGACTGTTTTTCCGGTAATTTCTTTTGCTATATATTTAAATGTCGGCATAATATTGCGCGAAGCTCGCTTCGCTACTCCTCTATTGTTACGCGCGCAACCTCTTCCAAAGTAGTCACGCCGTTCTTATGTTTTTCCATGCCATCGTCGCGCAGCGTCTTCATTCCCTTTGAAACAGCATAATTTCTTATGTCGTCCACGGAAACTTTTTCTATTATCATCTCGCGGATTTTATCGTCCACTGCCAATGCCTCAAGTATAGCTATCCTTCCTAAATAACCGGTTGAATTGCACTTCTTACAGCCTTTGTTATTGCAGCTTTTACATATCACCCTGCACAGCCTCTGCGCAGCCACAAGCACCAGAGAACTCGCTATCAAAAAAGGCTCTATGCCCATATCCATAAGCCTGGAAATAGCAGTAGGCGCGTCATTCGTATGAAGCGTGCTTAACACCAATTGCCCTGTAAGAGACGCCTTTATCGCGATATCCGCAGTTTCAGAATCCCTTATTTCTCCTATCATTATAATATCAGGGCTCTGCCTTAATAACGAGCGCAGCCCGTTTGCAAAGGTCAGCCCTATGTCGGAATTTGCCTGTATCTGCGTTATCCCTTCTACCTGATATTCAACCGGATCTTCAATGGTTATAATATTTTTCTCAGGGGTATTCATTTGATTTATCACTGAATAAAGAGTCGTGGATTTCCCGCTTCCAGTCGGGCCAGTCACAAGTATCATGCCGAAAGGCTTTGCTATTGCCTCTTTAAACCTCGCGAGGGTATCGCTGGAAAAACCAAGCGCGTCAAGGCCCATTGAAAGATTGGCTTTATCAAGCGCCCTTAAAACCACCTTGCCCCCAAAAGCTGTCGGCAGCATGGATACCCTGAAATCCACTTCTTTCTTTTGCATCCTTATCTTAAATCTCCCGTCCTGAGGCATCCTTGACTCGGTAATATTCATACCTGACATGATCTTTAATCTCGCCAGCACCGCATTCTGATTCTTCTTTGGTATTTTTAAAGCCTCCTGAAGGTTTCCGTCAATCCTATATCTCACGCGAAGATAATCTTCTTCGGATTCAATGTGAATATCAGAAGCCCTTTTTCTTAAAGCCTCCTGGATTATCAAATTCACTATCTTGACAATAGGCGGCGTCTCCCCTTCCAGAACAGCCTCGCTAATGTCAAATTCCTCTTTTGTCAAGCTTATGACTTCGAGATTGGAATCTTCCGTATTTTTAATAACGTCCGACAGAGACCTGTCTTCTGAATTATATAACCTGTCTATGGCATCCAGTATGTCGGTTTCAGTGCTCAGGACAGGCTCTACGCTAAATTTTGTAAGAGCCTTCAGGTCATCTATCGCAAATATGTTCAATGGGTCTACCATGGCCACTACCAAAGAAGTAGAAAACTTACATATGGCAATAACCCTGCATTGCCTTGCCATCGATTCAGGTATCAGCTTTACGCAATCTTCATCCACTTTATACTTTGAAAGATCAATAGCTGGCATTCTGAGCTCCTTGCTCATCACGGACATCAGGTCTTTTTCGCTCAATAAGCCTTCTTTGACAAGTATTCTGCCGAGACTTCCGCCGCCGTCTTTAATCTGAATATTCTTGGCTTTCTCAAGATCTTTTTGCGTGATAAGCTTGCTGTCAACCAGCGCCTGCATTAATCTGTCTTTTAAAGATTTAGCCATATATTTTTATTCATCCGCTACTGTTAGGCGCAATATTTCTTCAAGGCTGGTAAGGCCTGCTAAAACCTTTAAAACACCGTCTTCGCGCAACGTCCTCATTCCTTCATTGCGGGCAGCTTGCTTTACTTCATTTTCTCTGGCGCGTTTCAAAACAAGCTCTCTTATGACAGGCGTGATCGGAAGCACTTCGCATATGCCCACCCTGCCGGAATACCCTGTATTTAAACAAACGCTGCATCCTTTTGCCCTATAGAATGAAATATCTTTTATTTTTTTTACATCAATCCCAAGCTTTGCGCATAAAACCTCGCCGGGTTTATAGGCATCCCTGCATTTAGGGCACAATTTTCGTATGAGCCTTTGAGCAACTATAGCGATAAGCGACGCGCTTATTAAAAAAGGTTCGCAGCCCATATTTACAAGGCGTACCACTGAGCCCGGAGCAGTAGTCGTGTGAAGCGTGCTTAATACCAGATGGCCTGTGAGAGCGGATTTTATCGCTATGTCCACTGTATCAAAATCTCTTATCTCTCCTATCATTATCACGTCAGGATCCTGCCTAAGAATTGACCTCAGAGCGCTCGCAAACGTAAGGCCTGCCTCTACCCTGGCTGTAACCTGATTAATACCTTCTATCTGATATTCAATAGGGTCTTCTACGGTTATAATATTTTTCTCAGGCGTGTGGACGTATTTCATCAAAGAATAGAGCGTCGTGGTCTTTCCGCTTCCGGTCGGGCCGCAGACAAGTATCATGCCATGAGGCCTGGAAACGCATTTTTTCAGCTTATCCAAATCATGCCTGCTGAATCCTAATTTATCTATATCTAGTATCCCCTGAGATTTATCCAGGACTCTCAACGCTACTTTTTCGCCCTTACTTGAAGGAAGGATGCTCACCCTGAAATCTACGTTATTATTATTTATATGCAACTGGAACCTGCCGTCCTGCGGAAGGCGGCGCTCAGCAATATTCAGCTCAGACATAACCTTTATTCTCGAAACTACGGATTCATGCATGCTTTTCGGAAGCGATTCCATCTCTTTTAATGCCCCATCCACCCTGTATCTGATGCGCACTGAATTTTCCATAGGTTCTATAAGTATATCGCTGGACTTGGCTCTTATCCCGTTCTCCAAAATCATGTTTGTCAATTTCACGACCGGCGCTTCTTCCACCAGCCTGAAGAGCCGCTCGGAATCTACCTTTTCATCTGATTCTCCTACCTGAATAATCTCCATTTCCTGCGTCTTTAAATCTTCCATCAATTCTTCTATTACTTTGTGAGTGCTCTCTCCGTAATATTGATCAATTGCATCCTGAATCTCTTTCTGAGAAGTAATGATGATGCCTATATCAAGGCCCGTGAGAGACCTGAGGTCATCTATCGCGAATATGTTCAATGGATCCGACATGGCAACAGTAAGCATGCTGCCAACCCTTGAAACAGGAATTATCTGATATTTATTTGCCACGTCGCGCGGAATAAGCTTTAAAAATTCCGGATCTATTTTAAAACGCGATAGAGATATAGTCGGAATACCAAGGCCCTGGCTAAGAACTGACATCAGATCTTTTTCTGTTATGAAATCTGATTGAACGAGGATATTTTTGAGAGAACCGCCCTTTTCTTTCTGGATCTTCAATGCCTTATCCAGATGAGCTTTTGATATGGCTTTATTGTTTATCAATAACTCTATCAGGCGTTCTTTAAGTGAATACATATAATTTTATCAGGAGCTCCGCTGCTCCATCTATTTGTAATATTTCTCTATCGCTTTTTTGATATCAGTCGCTGTGCTTACAAAAAGCTGTACGCATAAACCCGACAAAAGCGCTATGTCTTCTACTGCCTGGCTATTCAAAGGATTCGCCATCGCTATTGTAAGATTAGGACCTATCTTATCCACGGGAATAAGGCAATACTGTATCGAAACATTTTTAGGGACTATCCTTACGATTTCAGTATCGATTTCGTAATTTTCCAGCGGCAAATACGGAAATCCGTACTGAGCTGTAAGGGCCTGGGCAATTGCCTCTTCGCTCACATAATTTAAATCAACCAGTACCTGGCCTATCAGCCCGCCTTTATCTTCCTGAACCTTCAGCGCATGCTTAAGCTGGTCTTTGGTTATAAGGCCCATCTCAGCTAAAAGTTCGCCCAATTGTTTTAAATTAATCCTATTTGCCACGCAGCATCCTCTCTAGATCCTGCACCTCTGTGGTGCTTGCCAGCGCCTCTTCTTCTGAAATATCACCTTTTTTACAAAGCTCGAAAAGCGCCTGATTCATGGTCCGCATATTATCCTTCTGCCCTGTCTGAATCACAGAATACGCTTGATGAATTTTTGATTCTCTTACAAGACTTTTTATTGCGTTATTTGCTACAAGAACTTCTACTGCGAGAACCCTGCCTTTTCCGCTTTTGCGCGGCAAGAGCTGCTGTGAAAGAACCCCGGTCAACACAAAAGAAAGTTGAGTCCTTACTTGCGCCTGCTGCCTTGAAGGAAATACATCTATAATGCGGTTTATTGTCTGGGCGCTGTCTGATGTATGAAGCGTCGCGAAAACAAGATGACCTGTCTCTGCGATTACAAGCGCGGCTTCTATTGTCTCCAGATCTCTCATTTCCCCTATCAGAATAACATCCGGGTCTTCTCTCAGTATATGCTTTAGCCCTTGCGAAAACGAATGAGTATCAACCCCGACCTCTCTCTGATCTATTATGGATTTTTTATTCGAATGCTCGTATTCTATAGGATCTTCCACTGTTATGATATGGCGCCCTTTGTTTATATTTATATAGTCTATCATCGAGGCAAGACTCGTAGATTTTCCGCTTCCGGTAGCGCCCGTAATAAGCACCAGGCCCTTTTGCCTATTGCAGAAATCCCGAACTACGTTTACAGGAAGGCCGCATTCCTCAAAACTCATTATCTTAAAAGGAAGCGCCCTGATAGCTGCGCCCACGTATCCTCTTTGAAAAAATACATTTACCCTGAATCTGCTCACACCTTGTATCGTAAACGCAAAATCCAATTCTTTATCCCTTTCGAATCTGGCTTTCTGCTCATCCGTGAGAATAGAATATATAAGGCTCTTCACGCTGGTTCCGTCCAGCATTTCGCTATATACAGGTATAAGGACTCCGTCCAACCTCATATGCGGCGCAGTCCCTGCGCCCAGATGTAAATCAGAAGCTCCTTCATGAACAGCATCTCTTAATAATTGACTCAAGTCTCTTGCCATTTTTACTCCTTTTCGTGTCGCTAATGTTACAAAACGAGCATGACTTGTTTTATAATATTAGACAGCCACTCTATTTTTACCAAGAGACTTGGCGTTACACACAAGCCTCTCCGCCTTTTCCATAAGTTCTTCTGCCGCGGAGCCGTCGATTGGATTCTCGCTCACTCCTATGGAAACGGTCAATTTTTTATCAGACCTGATTGACTTTCCAAGCCCATCTTCTATCTTCTTTCTTATCTCCTCCGCAACATGGGCAGATTGCCTCTTGTTTTTCTCCGGCAATATTACTACAAACTTGTCATCGCGCAGGCGACATACCCTGTCAATTTCCGTCACAGAACATTGCAGTATACTGCTGACCTCTTTTAAAAGCGCCTCTGATTTTGCCTCGCCATTGGCTGTATAAAAATTTTTAAAATCATCCACGTCTACCAAAAGATAACCGCACGGCCTCTGATATGCAAGAGCTCTCCTTATTTCTTCAGCAAGCCTGGTTTTCATATAATTATAATTATATAAGCCCGTTGTTTCGTCTCTTATGGAAAGTTCTTTTGTTTTTCTAACAAGGGTGTCGTTTTCAACCGCTATTGAAATTTGCTTGGCAAATACCTTCAGGAGCTCTTTTTCATCATCCGCAAAAATAAAATCTTTTTCACTATTCCCGACTATAAGCATCCCGCATATTTTTCCAAAAGCTGTTACGGGCAAGCTAACTATATTTTTTAATCCTAATTTTTTCGCCAAGTTATCCAAAGTCATTTCGTGTTGTTTCAATTTCAATCCAAGCAATTTGTTTTCTTCAATGTTATGGCTGGCTGCCACAGCATAATCTTTTGAACTTTCATCCGCAATCATCAATAATGAAGCGGAATCATTTTCTACATCTGAAACCCTCTGTATTATAAAACTCAGCGTTTTATTCAGTTCTTTTGAAGACGAGATAAGATTTCCTATCTGCAAGAGTCCTGAAAGCGCAAGAACCTTTTTATTTATTTCCCGATTTATGAGTTTCGTTTTTTCCCCGTAAGCCTTTAATTCTTCCATGTTCTCTTTTATTTTCTGGGTCATGATGTTCAGGGATTTGCTTAGATCTCCGACTTCATCTTCCCTGTTTATGTTTATACTCCTTGTTATATCGCCTCCTGCTATTATCTTAGCATCTTCCGCTATCTTTATAACAGGATCTATCATTTCTTTTGTAATATAAAGCCCTAGAATGGATATAAATATAGCCATAAACAATATAAGACTTATATTGCCTAAAGTAAGGCCCGAAAATAAATCTGTATTAGGGAAGATGTAAGTTATTATTAGCCAGGCGCATACCAATATCGGGATAAGCGACATCAGTGAAAAAGCTATCATGGTTTTATATCTCAAGCCCTTTGGAACCATTGACATGTCTTTTAATAAATTTAACATATACGCCTCCGCGTTTAATTCAAAGTATACAATACAATCAGCATAAGTTCAAGTCCTGTCCACCTGTCAGGTGAGCCAATTGGCTCACCTGACAGGTGGACAGGAGATTATTTTATAAAATCCCACGGCAGAGCTTCTTCTTTTTCTTTTTTCCTTAAATAAACTTCCGGGTCAATGCCTGTTTCCTGAAAAGCCTGATTCCATAGATGATAATTAAATTTTTCCGTCCACGCCTGAAGCCTTAAACCCTTCTCCCACGCTTTCAACAGAACCTTCCCTATGCGTCTATCGCCTCTAGCCAATATCGCTTCAATCCTGCTGGTTTCCGGACTATGGAAATCTATCTTCACCTTTGAGCGCATAGCATAGAGCGCAGAGCTTAAATGTTTTTGCTTTTCTTTTAAAATTTCAAGGCTCTCCATTTCCTCTCTTTCGAAATCAGAATGCGGTTTTGGTATGAAAGGGTTTACGCTTAAATTCACATTCTTTATTTTTCCAGACAGCTCTATAATGGCATCCAGGTCTTCGAAGGTTTCGCCCGGAAGGCCTACCATGAAATAAAGTTTTACTTTCCGCCACCCGGAACTTAACGCAATCCTGGATTTCTCCACGATTTCAGCATCTGTTATTTGTTTATTCAAGGTGTGTCTCAGGCGTTCGCTGCCTGCCTCAGGAGCAAAGGTGAGCCCCGCTCTTCTCAGCGTGTTCATGCCGTTACGCTCTTCAAAAGTGCCTACCCTTAAAGACGGAAGCGATATCTTTACGCCAAGCGGTTTAAATTTCTCTTCAAGTTTTCGCGCAAGCTCCTCAATATGCGGATAATCGCCGGATGAAAGAGATAATAACGATATTTCTTCGTAGCCTGTATTTTTAACGGATTCTTCGGCTATTTCTATAATTCTACTTACGGATCTAATCCTTAAAGGATGGAAAATTTTGCATGCCTGGCAGAACTTGCATGCGTGCGGGCAGCCGCGCATTATCTCTATGCCAATCCTGTCATGCACAATCTGTATATACGGGACTATTACGTCTGTCGGAAAATAAGAATTGTCAAAATCCTGAACTATGCGCTTTTTTACCGCTATATTATGCCCGGGAACATAAACCCCCTCTATCTTCGCTAGTTCTTTTAAAACATCTCCCCTTACTCTATGCCCTTTGCCGCTCGCCCCTTGAACTATTCTTATGATTTCCAGAATTATTTCTTCTGCTTCTCCAAGCACAAAAACATCTATAAATTCAACCAGCGGTTCAGGATTAAACGCACACGGCCCTCCGGCTATTACAATAGGGTCATCGTCTCCTCTTTCCCTGCAATGCAGCGGTACGCCGCTCAGATCTAACATATTCAGCATATCCAGATAATTCATCTCGTATTGAAGGGAAAAACCTATAATGTCAAACTCTTTTAAGGTGCGAGACGATTCAAGCGACGAGAGCTTTTCTTTCCTGTCTCTTAATTTTTTTTCCATATCAGGCCAAGGAGCAAAAAATCTTTCACAGATTATACCTTCTTCTCTATTTAGTATCCCATAAAGAATCTTCATGCCCAGATGGCTCATGCCTATCTCGTAAACGTCCGGAAACGAAAGCGCTATTTTCGAAACGCCGTCTTTCCATTCTTTATGGACCGCGTTCCACTCATTATTCACATATCTACCCGGTCTTAATATATCATTCATCTCATTCATAGCTATCGTTTTGTAACATTAGCGGTGGATTGCAATGCTTTCCAGCAATCCCAATGTTATCATGGTGACTAAAAGTGACGAGCCGCCGTAACTTACAAGCGGCAGAGGTAAGCCGACAACCGGCATAAAACCCATTGTCATGCTGATATTCACAATCACCTGGATTCCTATTATCGTTGCCATGCCGCACGCGGCAAGAACTCCGCAAGGATCGTCTGTCTTCCTGGCTATCTCAAAAGCCCTTCTTACCAGAATATAATACAGCACCAGCAAAACTATACCTCCCACAAAACCCCACTCTTCTCCTGCAACTGAAAATATAAAATCCGTATGCCGTTCTGTCAAGAAATTCAATTGATTCTGGGTACCGCTGAGCCAGCCTTTTCCCAATACCCCGCCTGATCCGACTGCTATCCTGGATTGAATAACCGTGTATCCGGCGCCAAGAGGATCTATGTCCGGATTCATGAATACCATTAGCCGCTCCTTCTGATAATCCTTTAATAAAAACCAGCTGAGCGGAGACATAACCACTCCTCCCGCTATTATAAAAAATAGGTGTTTGAGCTTTGCGCCCCAGATATATAAAAGCGTAAAAAACACCGGCACGAGCATGAGAGCTGTGCCCAGATCAGGCTGTCCGAGTATAAGCACAAAAGGCACAAGCATGATAAAGAAAGCCGTTACGATATTCGCTGCTCCTTTTTCAACCTTATGCTCCGTGAGATATTGGATCAGGGCAATCGTTATAAATAATTTAGCTAATTCAGAAGGCTGGAGATTAAAATAACCCAATTCAAGCCATCTCTGCGCGCCCATTTTCTTAGACCCGAAAAAAAATACGAGCAGTAACAAAACAAGCACCAGAAAATAAAACACATATCCCAGGCTTATTATCTTTCTGTAATTTATGTTTATTATTACTATAAAAAATAAGCCGCCTATTAAAAACCACACTATCTGCCTTATTACAAAATCTATATTTTTTGAATACGTGGCGCTGAAAAGAAATAAAAGCCCTGCTATAAAAATAGCTGCTGCCGCGCCCAGCAAAACCCAGTCAAAATCTTTATATTTTTTAATCATTTTTATGCTTTCTAAACCAATATTCTAAAGCCAGTTTCGCGATCCCGGCAGGCATGTCTCCGCCTGACCCTCCATTCTCTAAAAAAACTGCAAAGCATATCTTTGGATTTTCAGAAGGAGCAAATCCCGCGAACCAGCCATGAGGTACGATGCCCCGGCCTACCTGAACAGTTCCTGTTTTAGCAGAAATAGAAACTATTTTGCTCGCCGCGCTGTTTCCTGTGCCGTCAATATCCTCTGTAACCCGGCGCATTCCGCGCTTTACCGCATCTACATCTTCTTTTGCAAGCTTAAGGTTCTCTGTTTTAAAATTAGTAATATCCGCGTCTCCTATGCGCTTCAGTATATGGGGTTGGACAAGGCTGCCGCCATTAGCAATGCCGGCAACCATGCGCGCTATCTGTAAAGGCGTTACCAATAAATCGCCCTGACCTATTGAAAGATTTGCAGTATCGCCCGGATACCATACTTCTTTTTTCTCGACCCTTTTCCATTCTCTCGAAGGCACAAACCCGGAGGATTCTCCAAAAAGCTCTATCCCTGTTTTTTTTCCTAATCCGAATAAGCCCGCGTATTCTGATATTTTATCAGCTCCTGTCAAAAGCCCGGCATGACAAAAATAAACGTTACAGGACCACGCAATCGCCTTTTCAAAATCTACGTAGCCATGTCCGTCTCTATTCCAACAGTTAAGCTCATACTTGCCAATTTTGATTTTACCGGCGCACACGAATCCCGTATCAGGCCTGATTTTTTTTGATTCAAGAGCAGCCACGCTTGTAATAATTTTAAATATAGACCCGGGCGGATAAACCCCCATAATAACCCTGTTTAAAAGCGGGGATTCTTTCGCCCTCATTGTATCCGTTAGCGAGCTGTTGGGATCATAAGAAGGGCTGCTTACAAGGCTTAATATTTCTCCGTTCCGCGGATCCATAAAAATAGCAGCGCCTCTTTGGCCGCCGAAGAGATTGTAAACTTCTTTTTGCAGCCCGGCATCCAGAGTAAGATAAACATCTCTGCCGATTTTTGGCCTCCTATAACTCATAACCTTTACCTGCCTGCCCCGGTTGTCAACCTGTATCTGCATGCCTCCGTTTTTCCCTCTCAATATCCTGTCGCAGAATCTCTCTACGCCGTCTTTGCCTATGAGATCTTTTATATTATAGCCGTAAGGTTTTAGAAGTTCGAGCTCGAGCTGGTCTATTTCGCCTATATATCCGATCACGTGGCTGAAAGCCCCCTCGTAATAATAATTTCTAAAAGGCACCTCTTTCACGAGAACTCCGGGCATATTAAATCTGGATTCCTCTATTGAAATCGCCGTCTTCTTTGAAATACCTCTTATGAGTTCGCACGGCGCGAACGAAGCGGATCTATTGCGCTTATAATTTCTCTCCAGAAGGCTTTTTGAAACCCCAAGGATACCGGACAGCTCTTCCATATCAGCGTCTATATCATCTGTCTCCTGCGGGACAATAAATACCCCGAATGAAAGCGTGTTGCCTGCTATGAGCTTTCCATGCCTGTCGTAGATATTGCCGCGCGGAGCAGTTATATTCAAAAGTCGGATGCTGTTTCTGGCGCTAAGGTCGTCATAAAAGGGGCCTTTGATAATCTGGAGGTAATAAAGACATATGCCTACCAGGATAAAAAGAATTGTAAAGAAAATCTGCAGTATCCTTATTCTCATAATAAATTAATCAATCATCCTGAATAATAAAGGCGAGATGAGGCTTGAAAAAATGATTGTAAAAAACGCACCTGTCTGGACTGTCCTTGTAAACACAAAATATGTGAAATAAAAAAACAGCATGCCGAAAAATGAAAAAAGAAATTCCATGCTAGCGCCTTCTTTATAATATATTCTTTGCTTAATTATCCCTGCGAGTAACCCGATCCCGCTATAAAGTATAAGATTTAAGCCTAAAACCGAAGACGATAGTATTTCCGCGAACACTCCTATGAACATGCCTATAAATAATCCCCGCACAGGCCCTTTTCTAAGACCGGCAAAAATAGCAAAAAGCGCCAGGAAATTAATGTTGAGCGACGCAGCGCTCTGCAAAAGGCCCAATATTATTATCCAGATAAATAATATCATCTGACCACCAGGACTTCTTCCAGCTTCCTAATATCAACTTCGGGTTTTATAATCGCATTCATATAAAGCCCGCTGTAATCAGCCTCAACAGAAATAACTTCTCCTATTAATATGCCTTTTTCAAAAATGCCGTACAGCCCGGACGTAATAACCTTGTCGCCTTTTTTAATGTCGCAACCGAGATCCAGATATTTCATGATAAGCCCGGCCCTCATATTGCCGCTGACCGCGCCTTCATCTCTTGTCCGCTCTACAACCCCGCTAAAAACAGAATCGTAATCCGTGACGAGAAGGACTCTGGATATTCTCCACCCGGTTTCAATTACCCTTCCAGCTATACCGGAGCCGCTTATCACAATCATGCCATTTTCAATCTTATCTTTCCTGCCCCTGTCAATTATAACGGTATCGTTCAGCCCGGAAGGGTCTTTTGCTATGACAAGCGCCGGCGCAAATTTACGCCCCTCTGATTCTTTAAAATCAAGGAGCTTTTTAAGCCTTTCATTCTCCAGCCTTGCTTCTTTTAAATTTAATAACTCTTTTTCAAGATTGGATATGTTTTCCCTGAGAAGTTTATTCTCCATGAGGGTTTCCCTGAATCCTGCCAAGTCCCGCAGGGCATAGGCAGAACCCGATATTATCTTTAAAGGCATTCGGAAAACATTCAGGGTTTTTATTCGGAAGTCAGAAGAGAAAATCTGGGAGAGCGCCACTATAGCAGCTATAAAAATAAAGACTGCTATTATAGGGAGGTTTTTCTCTGGTTTTATCACGCAATTTTAAAATTCCATCCTAGAACGCACTGTAACTTTTCTGAGATATTTTATTTCGCTGAGGACTTTGCCTGTGCCAAGAGCCACTGCCGTAGTAGGATCCTCCGCGACGTGGACAGGAAGCCCTGTTTCTTCGCTTATCAGCTTATCAATGCCTCTCAACTGGGCTCCTCCGCCTGCCAGAACTATGCCTCTTTCAATCAAGTCCGCGGAAAGTTCTGGCGGAGTTCTTTCAAGCGTCATCCTGGTTGCTTCAAGTATCGCTGAAACAGGCCCGGCTATAGCTTCTCTTATTTCCTCTGAAGATATCGTGATTGTTTTTGGAAGGCCGGCTACCAAGTCTCTGCCGCGAACTTCCATTGTCAATTCCTGCTCCAGCGGATAGGCAGAACCTACCTTTATTTTAATATCTTCCGCAGTGCGTTCTCCTACCATGAGATTGTATGTCTTTTTAAGATGCTCTATAATCGCCTCGTCCAGCTCATCTCCGCCTATCCTTATAGAACGCGAGAACACAATGCCCGCCAAAGATATAACCGCTATTTCAGTCGTGCCGCCGCCTATATCAATAATCATGTTGCCCGCAGGCTCCTCTATCGGCAGGCCTACGCCTATAGCAGCCGCTATCGGCTCTTCTATAAGATACACCTCTCGCGCGCCTGCGTGTTCGGCAGAATCTTTTACGGCGCGCTTCTCAACTTCTGTTATGCCTGACGGTATGGCGATAACCATCCTGGGCCTTATGAAAACTTTTCTATTATGGATCTTTTTTATAAAATACCTGAGCATGTCTTCGGTTATTTCAAAATCAGCAATGACTCCGTCTTTCATCGGCCTTATCGCAACTATGCTGCCCGGGGTACGTCCGAGCATCCTCTTAGCCTCTTCTCCGACTGCCAGGACGCTGCGGCTGTTCTTGTTAATAGCCACAACTGACGGTTCGCACAGCACAATGCCCTGGCCTTTCACATAAACAAGCGTGGTTGCCGTGCCAAGGTCAATGCCCATGTCATTTGAAAACAATCCTAAAATATTGTCGAAATATTTCTTCAGCAGCCTAAAAAATTTAATCATTCTTCACCTCAAATTTTGTCAGGTTAATTTCCTTAATTCTAACAAAGCTGGTTTTCTTTGTCAATTCAATTTGTTCAGTAAATTCGGGAAATTCAGAAAGGATTTATTTATGCAATCCAGGCCAGTCACAATAACCTTGCCTTTTGCGCCAAGTCCGGCCACCAGCATGCTCATTGCGGTCCTGTGATCCCCAAAACTGGACACCCTTGCCCCGGCCAAAGGCCTGCCACCGTTTATGATAATAATTTTTTTCTTGGCTTGAACATCTGCTCCGATTTTCTGCAGATTAGTGGTCATCGAATAAACACGGTCGGTTTCTTTTACCTTTAATTCCTCTATGCCTTTTATTATTGTCTTGCCTTTAGCAAAACATGCGGCAACCATTATTATAGGTATTTCATCTATCGCCCTGACAACCTCTCCATGTGAAATCGTAACCCCTCTTAACTTGCTAGACTTAACAACAATATCGCCGTATGGTTCAAAATATGCTGCGTTCTCGACTCGGCTTCGCTCGGGATAAACTCCGCGAGTCGAGAAGCCAATATCCGCTCCCATGCGCTTTAATATATCCAATACGCCGGTCCTGGTTGGATTTAATCCTACATTTTTTAATACAATCTTTATGCCCGGTAAAATGCACCCTGCGACAATAAAAAACGCCGCGCTTGAAATATCTCCCGGAATTTTAATCGCGCCGGGCGACCTCAATTTCACCGGCCCTTTAATGCTGACGGTTCTACGGCCGCTCTTCACCCTGCATCCAAAGGTTGAGAGCATACGTTCCGTATGGTCTCTTGATTTTTCAGGCTCGTTGACACTAGTAACGCCGTTCGCGTAAAGCCCGGCAAGCAAAATACAGGATTTCACTTGAGCGCTGGGAACCCTTGATTTATAATTAATTGCCTTCAGACATCGATTACCACGGATTGTCAGCGGCGGATACAGTTCGCTTCTACTTAAGCGCCCCCTGCTGCGCCCTCTACCCTCTATTTTAGCTCCCATATTAATCAGCGGTTCTGTAACTCTCCTCATCGGTCTGCCGGATAATGATTTATCTCCGATCAATACTGCTTCAAAATCCTGTCCGGCTAAAATACCGGGTAATATCCGCATAGTCGTTCCGGAATTACCTAGATATAAAGGCTTCCTGGGTTTTTTCAAGCCGCGCATTCCAACGCCTTGCACTACAACATCAACCCTCCCCACCCCTGGGGTGGCACCCCAGGGGTGGCACCCCAGGGGTGAAGAAGGTTCTATTGTTACGCCCATAGCACGGAATACATTTATAGTGCGTTTTATATCCTCCGCCATTAATAGATTTTTTATGCGTGTTACACCTTCAGAAATAGATGCGAGCATTACAGCGCGGTGAGATATCGATTTGTCAGGAGGAATTGCTATTTCAACGGCTTTCAATAATCACATTACCTTTCTTCATGTCGTTTATCTTAGCGCCAGGAAGAATTGTAGCTGAAGACATTGTGTCATAAACCTTATCTATTTCCGCTTGCCCAAGAAACTTGGCTCCGTCCATCACATCGAATTTTGCGCCTTTCTGGACATTTTTATCCTGGCCTATATCAGTAACAATAAAACTATACTCTTTATTAACAACCAGAACCTTCCCCTGCATGGCTTGTTCAGGAGCCTGGGCCTGGCCAATGCCGCTATCCTCATTAGAATTCACAACTATTTTATCCAGATTAACTGACTGTTTTTCCCGCAGGTCCGCTATCCTTTTCTCCAGATCCGCCTTCTCGTCGGTAAGCCTTAACGCCTCTTTTTTTGCCTTGTCGTAATCAGCCAGTAGACTGTCTAGTTTCTTTGATATATTTAACTTTTCTTTTTTTTCATTATCCAGGTCTATTTTAATTTTTGCAAGTTCCGCTTTTTTTGCTTCAAGTTCTGAGGCGCTATATTCACTTTTTTGTTTTGCATCATTGAACTGGGAAGAAAACTCTTTAAATTTCTCTTCCATCTTTATAATCTTAGCCTCAGCCTGATCCTTGGCGGATTTAGCTGTTTCCAATTCTTTTTCAAGATTTCTTTTATCTTTTAACGTAACCGCAAGCTTATCTTCTACGATAAGCCTTTTCATGTATTCTCTCTCTTTGCCCATAAATTCTATGACTGCTATCGCCGCAAAAACCACGCTCGCAACTATCAATAATACAAGAACTATTTTAAAGGTCTTTGACATAATTCTTTACTCCTTTTTCACAAAGTATATCCCTAAAGAAGCGTATTGTCAAGGGTTTACATTGTTCAAACCCGCATTGCGGCTAAATTGCAATGCGGGTTTGAATTTTCCAACTACTTTTCCTCTTCGTATGCCTCCAACACCACTTCATTCAGGGATTCCCTGAATTCTTTTGTCAGAGGATAGGCTATTTCATACCACTTGTTATCTTTGCCTACTCTGCTGGGCATGCCCACAAACAAACCCTTTTTGCCTTCCACAACCTTCAAGCCTTTAACTATAAAAACACCAGCAAACGATACATCTGCAAATGCCTTGAGGCTTGAATCTCCGCTGAGTCTATGCAACCTCAGCACTTCAACTCCATTACTCTGGTTTACCATATCTATCACCTCCTGTTATATTAGACACATCTGGAGGCGATTTTCTTTCAACTTTTTTTTCTTTTTCCTGAATTCCTTTAAAAATCATTATAACCCTTTTAGCGCCTTCACCTTCCATCACCCATTTAAATCCCAAAACAACAGAAATAGCGAGAAATTGTAGAAAATAATGCCTGACAATAAAAGAAAACGCGAAGAAAGACAAAGCCAGAAAAAACCATTTTAATTCAGGCCTTTCCTTTGTTTGTTTCAAGCCCATCCTATTTTTTATCCTATTCTTCAATATAGCGGGGCACTTCTTGCTGCGGCCCCGGCTTTCGTATGCCACTAAAAGCATATCAAGGCAGATATTACAATCCGCAATATGTTCCTCTATCTTTTTCCGCTCTGTATCTGAAAGCCTTTCATCCAGATACGAAGAAAGCATCTTCTCATCTAGACATCCCATAACCATATTTCACCCCCAAAAAACTTTACAAAGTGACAATGTCATTTTGTAAAGTTTTTTTGCTTAGCACTTTTCTTAAGAGCTCTTTTCGACGCGCGATTATCGTAGAGACCGTATTTATAGGTATATTCATGAAATCCGCTATCTCTTTATGCGCCTTGCCGTGCACTATATTTAATTTCAATATAATCTTTTCTCTCGGAGGAAAATTTTCAACAGCATTTTCCAGCTCTTCCGCTAATTCTATCCTGTACTCTTCTCCTCCCTTATCTGAAACTAAATTTTCGACTTTAAATAACTCCTCTTCCCTTAAAAGCCTTTCTTTTCTCTTCCGCATAAAATTCAACGCCCTGGTCTGGCCCACTATGCTGAGCCAAGCCTGTATCTTATTTCTCTCCCTGACTTCAGCTAATTTTGACTTTTCCCATATATCCACAAACACATTCTGAACAATGTCCTGAACATCCTGTTCGTTAAAATGAAACCCATCCCTTTTCAATCTCGCCCCGGCTGAATAATAGACAAGCCCTGAGAATCTGTTAATAAACTCCAGCCACGCCTTTTCCTCGCGCTTTATGCAGCGCTCTATCAGATTATGAGTATCGTCAAACATATTTTTGATGATAACACATCAGCAATGTGTAAGCTATTTTGTTTCAGGCACAATATAATGACCCGCAATCTGAATAACAAAAAAGCAGCAGTCCGGGTTTGAAACCGGGCTGCTGCTCAAACAACCTCAATATTACAACTATTTATTGCTGCGCTGCCGGCGCTGGCGCTGGCTGCTGAGGAACATCACCTACTTCTTTTATCTCCATTGCATCCCTGTTCAAATCATACATCTTACTTGGATCCATTTTGAATTTAAATTTTGACTCCATCTGTTTATCAATTTCCTGCAGATTATTCTGTTCCAGCGAAAAATATGCCTGCAATACGCTCATCCTGCCAAATGTAGCCTGTTTCGCTATGTAAAGCTGTTCGAATTCCCCCATCTGTTCCTTATCCTTGAACTTACATACTACCTTTCCAGCAGGCATCTGCGCTGATGATACAGGCGCTACTACTGCAGGCTTTTCTTCTGCCTTCTTATCCTTCGGAGCTGCAATAACCGCACTGCCAGAAACCAGCACAATGCCTGTCGCAAAAGCCATAATAGCTACTAAACCTATTAACTTTCTCACTGACACACCTCCTTGTTAAAGTGTTAACTTATCGTTACAATAGATCTTTTTTCTTTTCTGCAGGCTTTACTGCTTTAGCTGGTGCTGGCGCCACAGCAGAAACTGCCGGAGCTTTTACTTCCGGCTGAACAGGCTGCGCCGCTACTGCAGGGACAGCTGGTTTTGCAATGCTTATTCTAGCTTCGATATCCTTGATTTTTCTGCCTGCCTCCTGCTTAAGCCACTGGTCCTCTGTTTTTGAAATTATATCATTAAGCTCTTTTTTCGCAGCGTCAAATTTTTCCTTACCTATAAGCATATCAGCAATGCGCATAGTATACCACATATTCTTTGGATCCAGAGACTGCGCCTTTCTGTATTGCGCTATACCGCTGTCCGCATCCCCCCATCCCATCAGCCTGTCACCGTACCTTGAATACGCTCCTGCGTCATTGGGCAATTTCGAAAGAAGCTGTCCCCATGTCTTTTTAGCATCGTCTTTTTTGCCAGCGTTACTTAACAAATTAGCCAGTCTCTCGTAAAGATAATTATCATCCGGCGCCATCCCGATAATTTTTCTGAGCTGCTCTTCGGCTTTATCAAACTTGCTTGCGCGTTCATATGAATCTAACAACCTGTTATTTGTATCTCTGTCGTCCAAACCTGCGGCTATAGCTTTCTCATATATCCCCACCGCCTTATCTAATTCATTGTTCCTCTGATAGAGTTCTGCGAGTTTTCTATATTTAGCAATATCTTTCGGCGACTGGCTCAAATCATTCTCAAACTTTACAGCCAACTCCGCTAATTTATTCTGCCTCTGGTAAATATTTATAAGCTCCATATCTGCCCATTCCTTAAACCACGCCTCTTTTGCGCTGCTTAAAATCTTATTGCAGACCGTTTCTGCATCGCTGAATTTCTCAGCCCTCATATAAAATCCTTCAAGGACCTGTAAATAACCTACATTATCAGGCGCTAATTCGATCGCCTTCTTTATTGCAGCGATTGCCTTTTCTGTATCTTTTTCGTCATTATAAAAATTTGCCGCCTGCATAAAAACTTCCGCATTCTTTGAATTCTTCGTCAGATTTTCCCAGACCAAAACTGCCTTATCTTTCTGGCCCGCGTTTTTATATGAAGCGGAAAGCATCTGAACATACCATGCATTGTCAGGTTTAAGCCCGGCTAACTTCTGATATATATCCGCGGCCTTGGCATAATCCTGTTTCTGATTATAAAGATTCCCTAGCCTGTTTAAAATATCCTCATTGCCTGTAATAACGTTTGCGGCTTTTTCATACAGCGCAATAGCCTTATCTATCTTATTATCTCTGTGATAACTATCCCCCAATAAATACACTACTTGCGCAAACGCATTAGGATTAGTATCTGAAAACGCGCTTAATTCATCAATGATTGCCTGCTTGTCCTGTTTCTGATCAGCAGTAGCGTACATAGGCGCCATCATCATAACTGCGAGTATTACTAAAATCCACTTACGCATACACCCCCCTTTTTTTTATTTTGCGCTATTTTGTTCAATTTTATACGCTTACACATTAACTGTCAAGCACTTTTGCGCCTACTTCTTCAACACCTCCAGCCTGATCTTCGCCTCTTTATTTTGCGGGTCTATAGAAAGTACTCTCTCATATTCTGAAACAGCGCCTTCAAAATCGCCAACATCTTCCTTCAAGCTTGCGATAGCAAAATGCAGCTGCACATTTTGCGGAGAGAATTCTATTGCCTTTTTATAAATTAATTCTGCTTCGCCCAATCTATTCTCCTTGCGGTATAATCTTCCCAAAGCAAAAAAAGCCCTTATGTCATTCGCCGCTATTTCAGTAGCTTTTAGATATTGCTGTTCCGCATCAGCTGCGCGGCCTGCCTGGAACAACGCATCCCCGAACACCACGCGGGTCTCTGCGTTATTAGGAGCTATTTCCAAAATATTTTTATACACATCTTCGGCCTTTTCAAAACTGCCTGAATTTACATACGCTCTTCCCATCTGCCTTAATGTAAATATATCCTTCGGATAAAAATCCAGCACCTTCTTATACTCATCCACAGCCTTTTCTTCCATGCTCTGGTCTTCGTAAATCTTCGCCATGGCATGATGCGCGGCTATCCTGTTTAGTAATAAAATCTTTTTCTGTAACGCCTCTTTCTGCCTGAAATCAATCCCGCTGATTTCAACGTACAAATCTGCCGCGTCCTTATACATGCCCAAGTCTTCGTATATCTCTGCCAGATCCTTTAAAATAGTCACATCCAACGCCAGCACTTTATTCAGGCCCTCATAAATCTCCATTGCCTTTTCCGGCTGGCCCTTGGATTTATAAATAACCCCTAGTTTTTTAGAAACATCTATCCTAGACTCTTCGAGTTTTTTTACCTTTTCGTATTCCTTCAGCACTTGCCCGAAAAATCCCAGGTCACTGTAAAACGATATATCCCTGGCGAGCCTGTCAGTTGACTCAGGGATAACGTTTAAGGCTTGATCGTAATACATTATTGCCTTGTCCATCTCAGCCCTGTCCTTATATATCTCTCCTAACGCTATATTAGCTTCGACATGAGCAGGAGACATTTCCACAGTCCTCTTATACATCTCAATAGCCTTGTCTGTTTCTCCCTGCTTTTTATATATCTCTCCCAGCATGAAATGAGCTTCTATATTACCCGGATCTCTTCCTATGACCTTATGAAATTCAACCATAGCCTGGTTAAAAATCCCGCTTTCTACGTACATGTTGCCGAAAAATGTAGGATTTATAGCGCTAAGGCTATCCATCTCTTTTTTCGCAAGCTCTTCCTGCCCGTTATTTCTATAGACAACCGCCAGGTTATAATAAGCTCCTATATTCTGCCTGTCTATTTCCATTATGCGCTTAAAAGCGTCTATGGTCTTATCAACCTTGCCTATACGCATATACACAGTGCCTAAATTATTCCATATAAGCGCAGAATAAGGATGGTATTTTAACGCCTTTTCATATTTATCAACAGCCTCATTATACGCGCTCATCCTCTGCTCTATGTTTCCCAGCAGAAACAATGCTTCCCAGTTATGCGGATACGCCTTCAAAGAATTCTTCAAATTGGATACCGCGGCAGTGGTATCGCTTTTTGACTCCGCAATCTGCGCTTTTTCAAAAAAATAATCTCCTATAAAAGGCCTTACTGCAGCCGGGCCGCCGAATCCAAGCAGCGCCGCGCACAAAACCCCTGTCCCAGCCCTTTCAAAAAAGTTTACGCCTTTATCATTTAATTTTTTATCTGCTATTTTATTTTGGTTCTTACCTAAAAACGCCAATATGCCTAGCAGAGACCAGAATAAAAGCCCTGACGTCGGTACGGTAAGCATGGGATTAAATAGCGCCTGCGTTAAAAGCGCGATCAACGCTGCCCTTATGCCTATAATAAATGCAGATCCTCCGGCGGGGAAGGAAAATATAAAAAATATAATCCCAAGAAAAGCAAGAAATCCGAGAATTCCCATTTCTGACCACACCTGTAAAAACTCGTTATGCGCCTTTGTGTACTTTATGCCCTTTGGCGTCACTTCTTTTTCTTTTTCTGTGCGATACAGAGGGTAGGCGTATTCAAAATTTCCTATGCCGACTCCTGACACCGGATGGGCCTTGATTATATTCAAACTCCCTGCCCAGACATGGACCCGCATAAGATTCTGTAATTGCCTGTTTTTTAAATACGCCTGGGCCTTCGGCCAAAAAATCGCGCCTAGCGCCAATATAACTACGATTAAAAATATAAAACCGCCGAACATTATCTTCTTGTTCTTTTTCAAAATAACAGGCATAAAGTTAATCCCTATATACAGAAAGGCCGCAAACAGGCTTAGATACGCGCCTATCGAGCGGATAAAAATCAGCATTACCAGCATAAAAATACCCGCAAAGATATATGTCAATCTTTTCCAAAGCGCGCTCCCTTTTTGCATGCTCATCCCAAAACTTAAAGGAACCATGGCTGAAATATATTCTGAGAAAAATATGGGGTTCCCAAAAGTCGAAGTATAATTAAGGCGCAAGATTGACATGCTCAAACCTTTATTCTGGTATACGCAAAAAATAGAGGCGACAACCCCTGCTAAAATCGCAGTTATACCTAATTTACGAGCGTCGTCAATAGTCTCGGTATTGCCGAATATGACCAAAAATAAAATAATGTTTGCGGCTAGTAAATATAAAGCCTGCAATCCTTGCTGCATATTAACCGCTTTAATCAACGATACGCATCCTATTGCAAAGAAAAGAACCGCGAAACTAAGGATATTCGAGCGGGCAAAACGAACTGAAAATCCCCGGTATATCAGCCAAAGGACAGCCAATACCAGGCTGCATAACTCAATCATCGTTATCTTAACAAGGCCATACACTTCAGTCGTGGCCTTGCTGAAAATAAGCGGCACAATAAACAGCATAAGCATCAATAAATATTTAATCGCTCTTCTCATGCACTCCCCTCGCATTGTGACTATTTTAATATCGCCCTAGAAGAAGTCAAGTATTTTCGCGTTCTAGCTCAAAAATAATACGTTTGCAGGGTTGATATTTTACCCGCATGATGATACAATATGCGCATGTTAATAAAGTTAGCCTTAAAAAATCTTGTTACCAGGCGCAGAAACACGCTTACCTCTCTTGCCGGCATATCCATAAGCATTGCGCTTATTGTTTCTGTACTCCTTATATTAAAAAGCACGCATAAGTCATTCGCTAAACCGCTTGAGGCAACAGGTTCGGACATAATAGTCCAGCTCCAGGGCGAACCCTGCGCGTGGTCTATTGTAAAACTTCCGCAGAACTTTACTCCCATTCCCATTGAAGCAGTAGATAAATTAAAATCTCTTGATTTCGTAGCCTCAGCTGAAGGCTCCCTTATATTATGGGCATTTTCAACCCCTCCGCCTCCCTCTAAGCAACGCGCGCAAGAGATAATGGCTGGTATAAAAAATGGGAAGCTGGAGGGTGAGCCTTGTGACTATGGCCCGCCTGGCAGTTTCTGCGAATCAGGAATGCCTCCAAATACTCCTGATTTCAGCCCTACGGTTATTGCCGGAATAAGCCCTGAAGCAAAAGATATAGGCCCTATAAACGCGAACAACATAAATAGCATAGAAGGAAGATTTTTTTCAAAAGACGACGCTTACGCCGCTATCTTAGATAAAGACTTTGCGCGGACGCGCTATTTAAAGCCAGGATCTGCCATTAACTTAGGCCAAAGAGTATTTAGCGTTATAGGCATTATTGATTCAGGCCGAGACGCGAAGATAGCAGGCGCTCAAGCGTTCATACCTTTAAAAACAGCCGTGGAAATGACAGGCCGCGGCAATATAGTTGATATCGTATTCGTTAAATTAAAGCCGGGCGCAGACCCTGACTTTTATAAAAGCGCTATAAAAAAATCCATAGACCAGAATGCGACCGTCACTGCCTCCGGTGATTTTCTCAAAGCCATTGCCGGGCTTTCAAACATTACCCAGAGCCTGATGCTGGCAATATTCTTCATAACACTGGCTATCTCTATTTTATTCATCATAAAAACAGCCTTTGCCTCCACGCTGGAACGTTCCGGCGAAATAGGAATATTAAAAGCTGTCGGATGGATGGACAAAAATATAATAAAACTCATAATTACAGAAAACATGATACTTGCGATTACAGGCGGATTGATAGGAGCATTATTGGGCTATCTGGCAAGCCTTATTCATAGAATAAACCTTCCTTCTCTATTGCCTTACTACCTAAATCCATACCCTCCGTGTTCGCAGCATCTTGCAAAAAATGTTCTCAGGGTTTCGATTCCATTTTCCATAAACATCTTTTTGTATTCAATATCAGCTGCTGTAGTCATACAAACAATATCCGCATATCTCAGATTGCAAAAAATTTTAAAGCTTACGCCGGCAGACGCTATAAAAAAAATATAAAAAATGGCTATAAAATTAGAAAATATAACTAAGGTATTTAAAACAAATAATAAAGAGCTCAGAGTGCTTGAAAATATAAACTTGGATATAAAAGATCAGGAAGCGCTTGTCATCTTCGGGCAGTCAGGCGCCGGAAAAACTACCTTGATGAATATCATAGGGGCGATAGACAAGCCTACCTCAGGAAAAATCACAATAGACGGAATAGATATATCCGGCCTGGAATCCGATGGATTGGCTGATCTCAGAAAACAAAAGATAGGCTTTATCTTTCAATCCTTTAATCTTTTGCCGAATCTCAAGGCAAAAGACAATATAATATTACCTGTCCTTCTAGACAGGGATAACGCTAAAAAAATAGAAAGGGTTTTAGAATTCGCTGAAAAAATAGGCCTTAAGGAAAGGCTTGAACACCTTCCTCAGGAACTCAGTTCTGGGGAACAGCAAAGGGTTGCTATCATGCGGGCCATGGTGAATTTTCCATCTATAATCCTGGCAGATGAACCCACTGCCAATCTGGATGATACCAATGCTAAAAAGATAATAGATATCCTGAAAGATCTGAATCAAAAATACGGCTGCACTGTTTTAATCGCCACAAACGATGAACAAACCGCGTCAAATTTCCTAAATAGGTTCACCTTAAAATAAAAACCGCGGTTGTTTTTATTCTTAATCGCCGAGGCGGGATGAGGCGCCGTTATTATAGTCCTGCAGAATTTGGTCAGCGGTGCGGACGTAGTTGTAAATGCGGACGTCATCAACTAAGCCATACCATTGCCGTTCAGCGTCATTCGAGAACCCTGTACCTACAGCGAGATCCGGCAGTGTAGTCGGCCAAAGGGTATGACTATCATTAAAAACCTGTATACCATCCAAATATCCTTTGACATTATTTGCTGAAGTATCCCATACTAAAGTAACATGATACCAGCGACTTGTCTGCATACCAGAGGAAATATAGGCATGACTAAGAAATGTGCCTCCATCATTGCCTATCACAGCACCAAAATTTCCGCTCGCATTTTCTTCAAACCTTATCCCAGCATTCCCCCCTGCCCTCTTGGTGGTAAAGGGATTGCGGTAATTCGCCATTCCAGTAGCATTGACCCAGAAGCTTAACGAACCAGTTGTTGGAAACGAACCTAAACTGCCGATCGACACATAATCATTCCCGTCAAAATTAAGCGCTCCGCCATATTTGCCAGCTGCATAACTGAAGGTAGTAGCTGAGGCTGTGCCATTATAATTACCTGAATCGTCTTTTATTGCGCCGGCTGATGTCGAAACCGCGCCGCTTGTAGCCTCATTAAACCTCCAGTGGCCGACTGGCTTAGCGCCATTATAATCCCAGGCAACCTGGGCCTGGGTGCGGGCGTAATTATAGATTTTGACATCGTCTAGTTTGCCACTTAAAGGCTTATCCCCAGAAAGCCTCCAACCTAAAACTAATGGATTATCATTCGGAGTCAATGCGCCAGACTGATTAGCAGAATACACCTGTACACCATTGGCATAAAGTTTAACTGTGCTTTGATCATAAACAAAAGCAAGATGCACCCACTGACTCAAAGGCAAAGTATATCCTGTTAAGTTAAAGTTCCAATTATTACTCATCGCCCAAAAAACTACTCCTGCAGGAGTCAATCCTAATTCATGATGGTTATCCTTGTTAATAAATAGGCGGTAATTTGTACCGTCATTTAAAGTAGAATAAATCCGACATTCTATTGTTAAATTGCCTGTTATATCTAACACACTTCCAGTCGTATCTGTAATATTAATCTTGTCATCATTTCCATCAAAGCTTAAAGCAGGCCCATTTTTGCCAGGTACCCATACAGGACCATTGGTCAGAGTTCCATTATTTCCATTCCCGCTTGTATCCTGCGCCAATGCGCCTGTATTTTCATCAAGTTTCCACCACGCCACTGGCATTGCTCCACCCCACGGGTCAGCTGTGCCAGCGCTTGGAGCGCCAATCCTGCTGACAAACCCTGCATTATAATCCTGCATTACCTGATCGGCTGTGCGTTCATAATTATAAATCCTAAAATCATCCATCATGCCATTAAAATACGGATCCGCTGCCCAATTACTCCTGCCAATAAAACAGTTGGTGCGCAACACATTGTTCAGGGTACTGGTAGTCCCTGTCTTTTTTAACTGGCCGTTCCAGTATATTTTACTGTTACCGCCATTAAAAATACAAGCGACATGCACCCAGGTATTTTGAGGAAATACATCATCGGTTATAACCATCGCCTCGCTAGTTCCAGTAAACCCATCCGCTGCCAGCCTCCCGGTGGTTCCATAGTTAGCTATTAAAAGATTATCGCTTGGCGTTCCATTTCCAAAATCCATAACCCTCGCCCAGTTTGCATACACATTTCTATTATAGACCCATGCTTCTACTGTTAGAATCCCACCTATTGTAAAACCTGCAACATCAACATAATCATCTGTTCCGTCAAGATCCACTGCTTTGCCAATCTTCCCATCCACAAATTTCGTATCGCCAACCAATATACCGTAGCCGGAAGCATTTGCCGACATATATTTATTCTTTAAGTAATTTTCTACAGACATGCGGTCGTCAGTTGAAAGCGCTGAATTATACATTATCACTTCCGCTATATCTCCGTCTGTAAATTCACTTGATCCAAGATAGCCGGACAGGCATAAGCCGTTCGGGGCGGCAACTCCATTCGCATTGCTTGCTATCTGCACGCCATCCTCATATAAAGTTGACAATGAGCCTGTCTGGACTGAACTATAGATGTGCCAATTAGTATCTGCCGCAGGAGTTCCAGAACTCGATACCCAACCCTCAAAATAAGCCTGCTGCCTGGCTCCACCCCAGTAACCCATGAGCCAGTTATTGTTCAAGGCTGTAAGTAATCTTCCGTTAGTGCCGCCTGTCTCACGCGATAAGTAAATTACAGTAACAGGGTTTGTAAAAGTTGTTGAATTTGTCATGGTCTGCTGCGAAGCAGCTGCAAGCCTCAGTACAGGACATCCATTAATAATATTCACCTTATAAACAGGCTGTCTGGACCCAGTAGGCTGAGTAAAATTAATACCATTACCTGAAGAATCTGACCATGTACTCACTGAGCTTCCATCTGATAATCCGGTGATAGCATCTGCCTTAAGCCAGAATTTCAGGTTTGGAATATTATTTGGCTGAATATTGCCAAATTCATTATACGCAACTTTCCCTCCGCCTTCGTCAAACTTATAATGCGCCACTGGCTTACCTTTATTATAGTCATAGGCTATCTGGGCTGGGGTGCGGGCATAGTCGTAAATCTTTACATCATCTATTTTACCTGAAAACGTCTCTCCGCCGGTATATATGCTTCCTATATATAAAGCAGCGGTTGGAAACGAAGGTATTGTTACTCCAGCATTAGAATATACTTCCACTCCATCAGCATAAAGTTTCAGGTTGCTGTTGAGATCACTGTTATTAACAACTGCCACATGAGTCCATTTGTTCAGCAGCGGTATATAGGAAGAGATATATTGAGTGCCATTATAATAACTTAAAGCACCATTTGAAGTATAGAGATAGAATTCATACTGAGTACCTGAACCATCTCTTTTCTGAACAATGGCTCTATAGTTCCCCCCTACAACAGTAGGATAAATCCATGCCTCTATAGTAAGAGCGCCTGTAATAATGTTACCACCTGTGCCGGCGTTTATATAATCGCCAGAACCGTCAAAGCTTAACGCGGGGCTGTCTTTACCTGGAGCCCAAGCCGCATTAGTAATCGTTCCATTATTCCCATTGCCACTTCTGTCATACGCAGTGGTCCCAGTGTTTTCATTAAGCGGCCAATAAGCTACAGGCAGAGTGCCTTCATTCGGGTCAGTTCCTGCGCCTATGCGGCTGGCAGCGCCATTATTATAATCCACGAGTATCTGGTCAGCTGTGCGGGCGTAGTTATAAACACGGACATCATCTATAAGGCCGTTAAAATATCTGATTCCGGTTTGAGAGCCTATATAAAACGCTGTTGGCGTAACCGGAACGTTATTAAATGTGTTAGAGGTTTGAGTACCATTAACATAAAACTTTATAGTCCCGGAAGCCCTCAGCATTACAACATGATACCACTGATTAGCAGAAGGAAAAGTATAACCGCTGTCCAGAAAAGCTACACCAGGCAAAAGCCCCTGAAGCTTATTCCCTGGACTCCCGCTCCCATTTCCAACTCCAAAAGCATAACCATTATAAGTGCTGGTGCCATTATCAGGTCCATTAGAAACAGCAATGCCCATCTGGGATAAATTAGAAGGATTTATCCAGGCTTCCAGTGTCCAATTATCAATGGCTGTAAGAGGCACAGTTGAAAAACCCACATAATCATCTGTTCCATCAAAACTCAATGCCTTGCCTATTTTGCCAGGCACGAATTTTGTATGGTTATAAAGCGTCCCGTCATTGTTATTCGCGCTCTCGTCATATGCAGTCGGTCCTCCGCCTTCGTCAACCCTCCAGTGGGCGACTGGAGGGTTGCCTTTGTCAGCGCAAGACGCAATGTTTGTGTAATGTGTAACGTGTAATGTGTAAAGAAGCAAAAATACCAGAAAGACCTTGAACGACCTTTTATTGAGCATAGTTATTACCCTCTATAACCACACATGTTCCGCGTGGTTTCAGCGTTTTTTAACTCCCTCCAGCATCACTTTAAACTGAGGGTTAGATGGAAACTTTTTCACTGCCTTTTTAAGCATATCCTCTGCCATGCGAGTTTTTCCAGTAGAAATATAAACCTCTATAAGTTTCCTGTAGTTTCCATCATTCTCAGGTTCTTTGGCAATGCCTGTTTCAGCATCAGAGATAAACTTGTCAAGGCTTTTTTCTTCTTTTGCTATCTTGATAAGCTGGGCTATTGCTTCCTGTTTAACAATAAGCAGTTCCTGGGATGAAATAATCCTTTCAAAAATCTTTTTTGCAGGCTCGTATTTTTTAGCGACAATATACATCATGCCGAGCTGTTTAGTAAGCTCTATATTATCCGGCTGTAATTTAGCCGCTGCCTCCCAGTGCAGAAGCGCTTTACTAGCCTTGCCCTCTTTCTGCAGTTTTTGCGCCATCTGAACCTCTGGTTGCGTCACAGTCTGCGCAATATCCTGCTTAGACTGCTTATTATCTATAGCCATGCAACTTTCCGATACAACTAATATCACAGCCACATATATTATCCCTGCAATATTTACCCTATAACGCATCTTTCCTCCTATATTTACGGATTCCAGTAGTCGCTGTTCGTATACTGTACATTATCACCAACACATCTGGTAAATGTCCATAGCCTATTTTTAAAAACTACACTGGCATCCATAGCTCTGGTGTTTGCCCAGGCTGCTGAAGTAGCCCGCGTCCAGTTAGCGCCGTCAGTTGACCACCAGGCATCTTTCTGCCTGCAGTACTGAGGCAAAGTTCCGCCAATAACCCACATCTTATTGTCAAAAACCTCGCAGCTATAGCTCGATCTTAAACCAAAAGCAGCATTCGACGTAGCTTGCGTCCAATTACTGCCATCACTCGAATACCAGACATCATCTCTTAATCTATCTTCAACCTGAACATCTACCAAGCCATACATACTAGTAGTCGTTTCTGTAGGGCTGGCATTAAATGTACCGCTGGGAGATTGATAAACAGAGGCGTTTATTGTAACATAGTCATAGCTTGTAGGAATGGTTGCAGAGTTCCGAATTGCTCCACCGCTTCCTGCTCCCTCAACTACCACATAATAGACTAAGCCAGGCTCTACATTTACCCGAGGATCAATACTAACAAAGGGCCATGACCACCTAAAAGTATGTTTATCCGGAGAAGTATCATTGGGATTATCTGAAAATGCTGTATCAACAGTCAAAGATGTATCTGATGCTATGGCAGTAACTACCCTTACTTCGCCTGAAACAACTAATATGTTATCTACTGCCAATTGTGTCAAAAACTGTGTTCCAACGCCGGTCACTGTAGTAGACGCTATTGGGTCTATGCTTAGCATCATAAAGCCTTACTGTTTTTGTGCCGTTAAAAAAGCCGTAGAATCCTGTTACCCTGCCTTCAATAGTGGGAGTAAACTTATACCCCATTGAATAATTGTAAGCTTGGTCAGTGCTGAGAGTTCCGGTTTGAGAACTTTGACAGGGAGCTATTGCATTGCGGCTTCCACCTATAAGCCACATCTTATTGTCATAAACTAAGCAATTCTGGCCATTCCTTCCTGGCCAGGACGGCGCAGAGGCTAGCGTCCAGTTAACACCATTGGTTGAATAATAGACTGAATTAACGAAATTAGTTTTACCTATGACCCACATTTTATTTTGAAAAACTAAAACATTTTTCCACAGATATCCTCCACCCATACCTGCGTCTGCAGTGGCCTGGGTCCAGCTAACGCCATCGCTTGAATACCAAACATCAGGTTTACAGCAATTTCCCCTCATAACCCATATCTTATTGTCATAAACTACACATCCCAGACCATCCCTTGCTGTCCAGCCCGCTGCTGCAGTAGCCTGAGTCCAGTTAGTTCCGTCACTTGAATACCAGACATCGTTTTTCCGACCGGTGCCGCTGAGCGACCCGCCAATAATCCATATCTTATCGTTATAAACTACACATCCATAGCCGGTTCTATTATTCCAAGATGGGTTAGTGCCCTGGGTCCAGGTAACGCCGGCTGTGTCTCCTACGCTATAAAAAGTAGCTGGAGAATTTTGGTTATTGTATTCGGTGGCAATCCAGCCTGCGGAACGAGCAGTAGAAGCAACGCGGGCTTCATCTAAATTCATAGATGGCGCCTCATAACCAGCGTACCCAAATTCAATTGCAGCATTACCAGAGGTTTTTGGATTAGCAACTATTATACCTCCAGATTTTTCAACCCCATTAACATAAAACCAAAAAGCTTTTTCATTCTTTACACCCACAATGTAATACCACTGCCCTAGAATAAAATTGGTCCCTTCGCCATTAGGCCCGATAGCGTTCGTGCCAGTATTACCCGGATCATATTTCCAGTGAATATTTTGCCCGGCCTGATAAACCCAAATACCAGGAGTCCTATCTGTTCCCCCAGCTTGATAACCCATAATCTTGGTCCAGTTAGCTGATGTGCTATTAAGTTTAAACCAAAAACTTATAGTATGAATATCAGTGTTTAAAGCAGAGGTGCTAGGCGTAACAATAGAATTAGTTGTTCCCGTGAAATTTGCCGCACCATCAATCGGTCCAGTAGTTGCACTAGCTCCGCTAACTGTTCCATTGTTTCCATTTCCTGTAGAATCATTTGCAGTCAGGCTTGTGCCATTCGGAAAATGCCACACGCCTTTGTAATAGCTTGATCCGCCGTCATTCCATAACCCTGTTTTATCCTGCTGGTCAGCGCAGCCAGCATTGCCGTAGTACATATAGATGATTGTATCAGCGCTACACGAAAGCGTGGTGATTCTCACCCAGGCTTTCAGCTCTCCAGTAGAGTCAGTGAATTTCTCGATTTCGTGCGGGATTTTGGTAACCTCGTCAGAAGAGGTAAAAACAATATCTGTAGCGCCGGAGTTGCCCATATATCCGCCATTGGCAATAGTTTTAAGTTGCCAGTCAGCCATGGTAAAAAGCATTGGAAAATAGCTCAAGTTAGCGCCGCCAGAGACCTTGGTGTAGTCAATGGTAATTTTCTTGCGGTATTTCCAGCTAGCATTGTACCAGGCAGCAAAGGCATTATCTACGCTGATGGCGAAAATAATAGTAAAGAGTATCAAGATTAGTATGGCTCTGCTATGAGTTGTGAGGATGCGTTGTGAGTTGTGGGTCGGGTTGTGGGTTGTGGGTTGTGGGTTCCTCATACAGCCCTCCAGCATGTCATTGCGAGCGAAGCGAAGCAATCTCATATTATATCCTCGTACAAATCTTTCCGCTCTTTATTCATCCCATTTATCAATATCATCTTTTTAGCCCTGGAACCGCCTTTAATTTTCTTTTCTCTTAATATTGCCTGTTCTACATTTTCACAGGCCTCATAGTAAACTAACTTCGTAATATTATATTTCTTTGTAAATCCAGGCACTAACTTTTCTTTATGCTCATATACTCTCCTCACCAAATCATTTGTCACACCCGTATAAAGAACTGTATTGTTTTTATTTGTCATTATGTATACATAATATTGTTTATACATAGAGATTGCTTCGGCCTACGGCCTCGCAATGACTTTTACCTTTTTGTCATAATAACATACGTCTATAATTACTTATTCTTTTCTTTCTTTGGCTTTTCCTTCTCCGCCACCAACTCCGGTATATCAGCTCTTACAGCCTTCACTTCCCAGTAGAACCTCTGCGAAGGGTTGCCACCATCTGCGGCGCGAACCTTAAATTTACCCTCCATCACCTCTTCAGATACATAGAGCAGAGAAAAACCTTTGATTGGCGTAAGTTGAACAGTCCTGTTTTCCTTCCTTGTAAGAGCCTCAAAATAATCCGGCAAAGTTATTACTGCTTCGCTATTCACAAGCTGAGCCTCTCCCCTATAATACACTGCATGCTCAGGGCCTTCAATAGAACTATGCGTCAGGATCTTATTCGGATCCAGAGGATGAGTGATTTCAAAGTTCTTATACGTTGCTGCAAATGAGCCTGCGACCTGCAACTTATAGACTGGACTTGTCGCCCCGATGCCTACGTTGCCGGTGGTACTTATGAAAAAATCATTAATACGAGATCCAGTACCATTAGAAGCGAATCGGCTGATGCCAAAATCATCACCTGTATAACTCCATTCAAAACCTCTGTTGTAACCGCTGCTATTTGCCGAGGTAGAATTCAGGACAATCGCATTATTCGCGTCCCCACTGAATCTAGCGACAACCTTTAAGTTTATTCCAGACTCAGCATACCCATTGGTGCCACTTACGGCCAGCTTGCCAGTGGCAATTGTCGTTTCTCCAATGCCGACGCTGCCGGCGTCGCTCAGAACCATAACCAACGAAGGCGCAACCGCATCTACATTAGATTGTTTTGTATAGAATTCAAGTTGTCCCTTGCTATACAAATCAGTTCTCTTAAAAACCATAGCAGCACCAACATTCGGGTTTGTTCCAGCTGACCAGGCAATACCTTGACCTACGCCTGTAGATGTTGTCTGTAGCTTAAAAACTGTGGAATAGTTCGCAACATTTGCCAGATTAGTATAGGCATCATTGGTTGTTGATATATAGAGAGGAGACAGCGGAGCGTTAGTGCCGATGCCGACGTAGCCGGCTCCAGTTAAGCGCATCCGTTCCGTAAAAGTAGTAGTCCCGTCGGTTTGAGAGCCGAAGGCGATAAAGCCATCCGTTCCAGCAGTAGGATGGAATATGCTAAGTTCACGCGGACCGCTGACTAAATCTATTCCAAAACCTGCCCTTACCGTACCGCTGTTATAAATATACAGTCTACGACCTGTGCCTGTTCCTAAGTCAAGTGTGGCTTGAGGGCTTGTAGAACCGATGCCGACGTTGCCCGCCACAATAAGATTGGTATCAAAATAACCTGTGGCATCAACCTCAAGATTTCCCTGCACAAATAAATCAGGGGAACCAGAAGCATTACTTACAGTAGGCGAGCCTATCCTCACATCTCCTCCAGTAACATGAAGTTTATCAATCGGCGCCGTCGTCCCGATGCCGACGTTGCCGGCCGTATAATAAATAGGATTTGTGCCAGTCCACTGGCTTGAGCCGCCAGAGCCGAGAGCAGTGCCGTTCCAATATAAGCTCCCGGCTACGTTGTAGAGTTTATCTGTGGTAGGGCTCGGCGCTGAAATCTGTGAAAGCCTTAATGGGCCATCCACATAAACTGTCCCTGAGCCTGTACCTTTTAGGGTCAGGTCATAGTTTGAATTTGAATTGCCTGACTGGATCATCAAGGGGCCATAGGATTTTATATTCGAAGATGTGATGTTCTCAAAATATAAATCATTAGCAATATTCGCGTCCCCTGCGCCAGCAATCTTTAGCGTGCCTGCTACTTCAAGCTTTGCCTCCGGGGCAGTAGTATTGATGCCTACGCTGCCGGTAGAGGTCAAGTACATCAAATCAGAGAAAGTCGCGTCATTGTCAGAATACAGTCTGAATCTTAAGGCCGTATCGTTCCCGACTCCCACCCAAAAGTTCCTGCTACCGGCGGTACTTCCGTTGTTGCGGAAGAAGATTCCTGCGCCGGTTGACCCTGCAGTATTACTATAAATACGCATATTAGCGTTGCTGGCGCTATAGATTTCCAGTTGCCTGCCGGGCGCCGTCGTTCCGATGCCGACGTTGCCTGCGTTGTCAATAGTCATTCTCAAACTTGGAGCGTATGAAACCCCGGGCGTCAGTCCGGTATCAGTATAAAACTTCACTGCACCCTCGTTTGCTCCAAGTATGCTCGCACTTGCATTCTTGGCCGTCCAATTAGTGCCACTGGCATCATACGCAGTCCCGCCAGAAAGGAAAAAGTTAGATGCGCCAATAGAAGTGATATAGCCCCCATCGTCAGTTCCATTTTTCGTGATGTGAGCCTGTGATATCCCTGTAGTATTATTAAGGTCTAATAAGCGAAAGGGTGCCGTCGTCCCGATGCCGACGTTGCCGCTGGAATCAAACAGTATTTTGGAGCTATCGTTATACCTAAATGACAACGCGTTCGGACTGGTGGCATAATTAGCTCCTTGCGCGACTAATTTCCAACCCGCGCTATTGAGACTACCCTTCAACCATAAGTCTGCACTACCAGTATCAAAATATTGCCGGATTACAGCCTGTGGATTGGTATTGCTATTAACTTCGAGAGCGCCCACCGGTGCCGTCGTCCCGATGCCGACGTTGCCACCGGCTTTGATATTAAGATAGGGAGTATCGTTAGCTCCAAGATATAAATCATCTCCAGCACCAGCAAAGAAAGCCACGATATTAACATCGTATTTTTTAATAGCAAAGTCCGCAGAGCCCCAATTATCATACATATGTATAAAGTTGTTAGGACGGGCCGCTCCATCTTCTGTTGCCGAAATTACACCATCAGCAGTATTTATGTAAGTATTAGTATTAAGAGCTGACCTGTAAAGATGTAACTGCGATGTTGGCGCTGTCGTCCCGATGCCGACGTTGCCTGTATTTGTAATTCTCATACGTTCATTGATTGTGCCCACCGTGCGAGTATTCCAAACAAAGGCGCCCGACTGATCGTTGCCATCCCGTATCACGCCAAAATCGCCAATGGTATTAATCGCTGCAGCGTCGTCTTGAATTGTAAAATTAATTACAGGTCCGAATCCATCACCCATGTTTGAGGTCTTTGTTGCCAATACCCTAACGGCAGTGGCAAATGTGTCAGTGGTGAACCCTGATCTCTCGAGAAGCACGGTATTTGTCCACGCGGAATCCGCGACATGGAGCCGTCCGAGAGGCGCTGTCGTCCCGATGCCGACGTTGCCGCTTTGCAAAATAGTCATCGAGGCAACGCCGTTACCATTATCCTTCATAAAATCCAGCCTGCCAGTAGCGTCATCAGTAACTAAAGAATTGTCCCAAGTGCTGGGAAGCGCTCCCAGCCATAAAGTTGCCCTGCCGTTTCCAGCGTAGCCATAGCTCGATATATTCACATCGCCCAGCACGCTGAATTTGTCTGGCGGATTCGTAGTCCCGATGCCGACGTAGCCGCTTGATAACAATGTCATTACATTATTACTGGTAACATCAAATGACGCATTTGCCAATGAAATATCCAAACGAGTTCTTGAATTCACGCCGTTATTTTCATATCTGGACAGATTAAATGCTGCTGCTGCTCCGTAGGCTTGTCCGCCCGTACCTTGTCGAGCAAGCAACAAAACTGTCTTGGGGTCATTTAGTACTGTGGTAGAAGTTGCGGTTTGATGAATCAGATATGTGGAATTCGAGTCATAGGAATAGGCATTATCATCAGTAACCTTACTGTTAACCTGCAACTTCGTCACCGGTGCTGTGGTGCCGATGCCGACGTTGCCGGAGTTGGCATTATAGATATTATTTCCTGAAGTGGTCCACTGGCCACCTCCGCCGCCGCCTGCTGTGGTCTGCAATGTACCATCTGGAAACCTTATGCCATCAACGCCTGATGTGCCTCCTACGTGGAGTTTCGCAGTCGGATCCGTGGTCCCGATGCCGACGTTGCCGTTGGCAGTGCCGGCGTTAGTAATAACCATCGTCGGGATTAAAGTGGAGTTGGGAGCATTTGAACTGTCGGGTTTAAAGTACAAACTATGTTTGGATTGTATCCACGACACGCTGCCAGTATCTCCCAAAAATATCTTATTCGCCGCATCTCCATAACGCAACAATGTCCAATTATCACCAGTACTACTTGCTCCGGTCGCGCCGGGCATGTTGAATCCAAGCTGACGGGAAGTGCCGCCGGCCATGAAAATATTGCCTGCCAACACGCTGCTACCATCGTAAAAGTCTATAGGGTTTGAACTGTTGTGCACGATGGAAAGCTTGGTAGTTGGCGCTGTGGTCCCGATGCCGACGTTGCCGGCAAAAAATGAAGGCGACGTAGTGCTTTGAACAGAAATCGGGCCGTTAAACATGGCTCCAGATGGCCCGACATTAAGGCCGCTCTTGACATAAAGGTTATTATTGACAATGGCATCTCCCTCAACATTGATGGCATTGGTGGCAATATTGCCAATTGAAGCTGAAGGCGCATCAAGGCCTGAGATGTCATAAATCCTGAAGTCAGGCTCGCCAGTATCGCCAAATGCTGTATAAAGGTATTTTCCCACCACCTGCATGTGTTGAGGCCTGCCATAAGTAGTGTCATTTTGAGCGGCGCACACCACTGTTGGCGAAAGAGGATTAGAAATATCAATAACAGTAAAGTTCGCTGTGCCTGCCTGCCTAGTATTACTACCCACAAAGAGATATTTGCCTGCCATAGCCAAGCCGCGGGCGTTATACAGGTTGACATTGTCTGTAATACCCGCTGCAACAGAGGGCGAAGCAGGGTTTGAGATATCAAGAACAGTAAGTTTATTGTTGGCTGCACTTGTGGTAGCGAGAGTTGTGTAGAGATATTTACCTGCTATTTCAAAATATCGCGGCTGAGTCAGAGCCTGATTGCCGCCAATCCTGCCGGCTTTGGAAGGCGCTGAAGGATTGGAAACATCAATAATGGTTATGCTAGAGTTGCCGCTGGCCCATGCATCATTTGCCACATAGACATATTTGCCTACGACCTTAAGGGTAAGAATAGGCGCATACAGGTCTGTATTATCTAAAAGAGTGCCTACTATAACAGGCGTAATAGGATTAGAGATATCAATAACAGTAAAGCCTACTTTATTAGCGCCGTATTGATAGTTTCCCACATAGGCGTATTTGCCTGATATGGCAAAAGGAAAAGCATTATAAAGGTTCACATCATCATCAATGCCGCCTACCACAGTAGGCGCTGCAGGGTTAGAAACATCAATGACAATAAAATTCTTCTTGCCAGGCACAGTGTTATCATGCCTGTTTGTCACATATGCATACTTACCAACCACCTGTATGCAGCTAGGCTGATAAAAATTAGTATCGTCATCCAGGCTGCCCACTAAAATAGGCGAAGCAGGATTAGATACATCCAGAATAACCATATCCTTTTTGCTTGCAGCTATGCCGCCGTCGCTCATAACAATATAGGCATATTTGCCAACAACCTGGAAATAAAAAGCGTTATGCGTGTCTGCAGTATCATAGGAACCCACCAAAGGCGGCAGTGCCAGTTGTTTCTGCAGTACGCTTCCTGCAACATCCAATTTTTGAGCAGGTGCTGTCGTCCCGATGCCGACGTTGCCGAAGATGTTCATTCCGCCTTGATAGGTATTGTTGGGCGCAAAGGTGGTAATCTCTGTTTTACCAGAGGTCATCACGTGAGTGGTGCCGTTGCCGTGACCTACTGCCACAAACATACCATTACCATAAACGACAGAGCGCCAATTATTATCAGCAGCAGAGGTGCGAATGGTCCAGTTGATGCCATCCGGCGAAGTCATTACCCGGTTGCCAGTGCCGCTTTCGGCCGTAGCCACGAACAAGCCGTCGCCGTAGGTAACGCACCGCCAGTCGTTGTCTGCGGCACTAGTACGGCTGGTCCAGGTAATACCGTCAGGAGAAGTCATAACCCGGTTGCCAGTGCCACTGTAGGCCACCGCTACGAACAGGCCATTGCCGTAGGTAACGGACCACCAGTTGTTGTCTGAGGCACTAGTACGGCTGGTCCAGGTAATGCCGTCAGGAGAAGTCATAACCCGGTTGCCAGTGCCAGTGATGGCCACCGCCACAAACAGGCCGTTGCCGTAGGTGACGTCTTCATAATCAATAGCTGCGGCACTAGTACGGCCGGTCCAGGTAATACCGTCAGGAGAAGTAATAACGCCGTTTGTAGTGGCATCTCTACCCACGGCCACAAACAAGCCGTTGCCGTAGGTGACAGAAGGCCACGAACCGGCAACGGATGTGGTGCGAGCGGTCCAATTAATGCCGTCGGGAGAACTCATGATGTTATTGTTGTTGTAGCCTGTGGCTACAAACATGCCGTTGCCGTAGGTGACGTGGAACCAGCCCCCATTAGGAGTGGTGCGAGCGGTCCAATTAATACCATCGGGTGAAGTCATGGCGCTGGTGCCTGGGCTATCGCTCACTGCTACGAACAAGCCGTTGCCGTAGGTGACGGAACGCAACCAAGCATTGTCAGCATTAGAGACGCGGATGGTCCAGGACGTTCCTTTGGAAATAATATTCCCGACTACTTCCAATTTCTCGCCCGGTGCCGTCGTCCCGATGCCGACGTTGCCGTTTTGGTCGATCAAAAGTGCAGTGTTCGTAATGCCAGCCGCGTAGTTATTAGAGGTCCCAAAGAGAAGCTTGGAACCGCTTGATGTGACCTGTGGATAAATACCGGCCTTCGGTTT
>JAPLMD010000013.1 GCA_026387235.1 Candidatus Omnitrophota bacterium | reverse complement strand
CCTGGCCGTCTATTTTATCTTTTATAAACGGAAATGTAAAACCCGCGAAATTGCTGCCTCCTCCGACACAGCCTATCATAATATCGGGTTTCTCGTCTGCGAGTTTCAACTGCTCTTTCACTTCCAATCCTATGACTGTCTGGTGCAGCATCACATGATTCAGAACGCTTCCGAGAGAGTATTTTGTATCCTCATGAGTAACCGCGTCTTCCACTGCCTCAGATATCGCCATGCCCAGGCTTCCGGGGGTATGCGGCATCTTTTTTAAAAATAGCCTGCCTGCCTTGGTCCTGTTCGTAGGAGAAGAAAATACTTCTGCGCCCCAGACATGCATGAGAGACTTTCTGAAAGGTTTCTGCTCGTAGCTGCACTTCACCATGTAAACAGTGCATTTCAAACCTAATATTTTACACGCAAATGAAAGAGCGCTCCCCCACTGGCCAGCGCCTGTTTCCGTAGCAATGCGTTTCACGCCTTCTTTTTTATTAAAATAAGCCTGCGCGATTGCCGTATTCGGCTTATGGCTTCCCGGGCCGCTGCCGCTTTCATCTTTATAATAGATCCTGGCAGGCGTTTTAAGTTCTTTTTCAAGATTAAACGCTCTGCGCAGAGGTGTAGGCCTCCAGAGTTTCAAAAACTTGATAACCTCATCGGGTATTTCTATCCACTTGTCCTGCGACATCTCCTGCTTTATTAGTTCTCTGGGGAATATAGGCGCCAATTCATCGGGCGATAACGGTTTGTTGGTTCCGGGATTAAGCGGAGGAGGCAAAGGATTAGGCAGATCCGCCTGAATATTATACCACGCTCTTGGAATGCTCTTTTCATCAAGTAAAATCTTAAAATTATCCATTTATCCCTCCTTCTCTTGGCTGGTCTATTATTACAGAATGCGACCTGTTCTTTGCCTCAAATTTCATGCCGCCTATATATTTTATCTCTGCTTTTTCCACAGGTATTATTATATCAATAAGTCGGCTTTCAGGCAAGACTAGAAATACTTAAGAATCTCAGGAAGCCTTCTTTCAATAACAGGTATGTCTTTGTTCTCAAAATATCCGAGGGCAATAGGCGCCACAACCCTATAATTATCAGGCAGTTGGAACTTTTTTCTGAACCATTTGTCTTTATCCAGGGTGCTCATCATGCCTACCCAGCATGAACCGATTCCCGTGGATGAAGCAGCTAACATCAGGTTCTGGGCTGCCATTGCGCAGTCATTTTGATAAAAGAAAGCTTCCACTCTGCCAAGTATTATTATCACGCACGGCGCATGATAAAATATGCTGAAATCCTTCGCCTTCATGCGTTTTTTATACCCGATAAACTTCGGATTCTCTTCTATCATCTTATTAATATAAGGTATGGAGCGATCGGAAAGTTCTTTTATAAGCGAGTTATCCTGCACAACAATAAATCCCCACGGCTGTTCATTCATGCCGCTCGGAGCCCATTTAGCCGCCTCTATAAGCTTATCTATGATTTCTTTCGGGATGGGTTTATCCAGGTATTTTCTGATGCTCCTGCGGGACTTGATAACATTCATTATATTATCCATATAAACATTTTACCCATTATCCCGCAATGCTGTCAATCTCTAACTTTATTGCTTAACTGAAGAATATTGGGAAGCGTATCTATCTATAAGCTCGCGTATCATTCTCTGATACTTAGTATGACACTCCTGAGCTTTATGTTTAAAAAAATCCACACTTGATTTCTTTAGAAATATGGTTATCTTTACTGTTTCTTCAGACATAATAAGTTCTTCGGGCGGCGGAAGAAAATCGTTAATCCTGGTCATTTTTCCAATAGGCTTACTTGAATCCATCATCTTCTCTTTCATAATACATTTCTCCTTTTCTCCAGTAACCTGCGCCAAATATCCTAATTAAATATACCTTAAATCTGGCTGTTTGTCAATATAATAATACATATTATTATACATACTAATTATCCAGCCGATTTATCCTCCTCTCTATTATAATAGACACATCTGGAGGCGAAATAGGGTGTCGCCAAATAGGACGTCTATGATTTAAAAAACAAGCCGCAGGGAATATTGCTGCTCCCTGCGGCTTTAGTAAAACTACTGAATCATTTGGTACGCTTACACCAATCCCTGGTCTATCATGGCATTAGCAACTTTTACAAATCCTGCAATATTAGCGCCGTTGACATAATTAATATATTTACCCTCTTTGCCGTATTTAACGCAAGATTCGTGTATGCTGATCATTATCTGAAGTAATTTTTCATCTACCTCATCCCTCGTCCACGATAAACGCTGGCTGTTCTGAGACATCTCAAGGCCACTTATAGCTACTCCGCCTGCGTTAGAAGCCTTGCCGGGAGCGTAAAGGATCTTCGCGTCCAGGAATACCTCTACTGCCTCAGGAGTAGAAGGCATATTCGCGCCTTCGCCTATTGCGATACAGCCGTTCTTCACTAACTTCTTAGCGTCAGCTTCATGAATCTCGTTCTGAGTGGCAGACGGGAAAGCGACATCGCACTTTATCTCCCACGGGAATTTGCCTTCAAAGTATTTGCATTTGAATTCATCGGCATATTCCTTTATACGTCCTCTTTTCACATTCTTGAGCTCCATTACAAATTCCAGCTTCTGCTCATCTACGCCTTTAGGGTCATAGATAAAGCCGTTGGAATCCGAAAGCGTAACAGGTTTAGCGTCTAACTGTATCAATTTTTCAACAGTATACTGCGCCACGTTTCCTGAGCCTGAAACAGTGCAGATCTTGCCTTTAAGAGATTCGCCTCTTGTCTTCAGCATCTCCTGGACAAAATATACGCAGCCGTATCCAGTGGCCTCAGGCCTTATAAGGCTTCCGCCCCAGCCCAAACCCTTACCTGTCAAAACGCCTGTAAACTCATTGCGAAGCCTCTTATACTGGCCAAACATATAGCCTATTTCCCTAGCGCCCGTGCCTATATCTCCGGCCGGGACATCTGTATCAGATCCGATATGTTTTGCGAGCTCTGTCATAAAACTCTGGCAGAATCTCATTACCTCATTATCTGATTTGCCTTTCGGGTCAAAATTAGAGCCGCCTTTCGCTCCTCCCATGGGAAGCGTGGTCAAGCTGTTTTTAAATACCTGCTCAAACGCTAAAAATTTTAAAATACTGAGGTTTACGCTTGGGTGCAGCCTGATGCCGCCTTTATAAGGCCCTATGGCGCTCGACATCTGTATGCGGTAGCCCCTGTTTATCTGGACCTCACCCTTATCATCCAGCCAAGGCACGCGGAACATTATGACTCTTTCAGGTTCAGTCATGCGCTCCAAAATCTTTGCCTTCTGATATTTAGGGTTCTTTTCTATAAAAGGTATTACAGACTCAGCGACTTCGCGGACCGCCTGATGGAATTCCGGCTCGCCCGGATTTCTTTCAATTACCATCGCCATGAATTCTTCTATTTTCTTAGACATTTCTTTCTCCTTTTAATGAGCACTTGACTTACGGAACGAACACATTCGCTTCGCTCAGTGTAAACTCCGTGAGTAAACGTAAGTCAATGTGCGAATTAACCCCGAGCGACCATATTTTTACACTATGTCGCGAGGGGTAATGTTTTATACGACAATCCCTCGCCGTATATCATCCAAAATTATAGCGGCTCGGGATAAGTTCGGATTTATGACTTACGTCGTCCGACACAGAACTTTGGCGGACTCCATAAGTCATGTCCTCACTTAAATAAAAAAGACGTTCTTCGCCTTTAAGCTTAGAACGTCTTTGTCCTAATCCTTTTCCAGGCACAGCCATTGTGCCAAGCTGGGTTTTATTATATCAATACGCTTTCCGGTTGGCAAGCTGATTTTTTAACCTGTTAGGAGACTTTATCTAGTGCCTTGAGATTATAGTAACCTAAGGTTTTTACCTTGCGATAATCCTTAACCTCTCCAGGCTTAATTTCAAACAGCACTGCATGTATAAACACTTTTCTCTCTTCCTAACTTTACAATATCGGTAAGTATTTGTCGATCTCGTACTGGCTGACCTGTGCCTTGTATTCATTCCATTCCATCTTTTTATTACGGATGAAATATTCAAATACTTTTTCGCCAAGGCATTCTTTTATGAACTTGCTCTTTTCAGCTATCTTAATAGCCTCGAGTAAATCCTCAGGCAGAGATTTTATGCCTGCTTTTTCTTTCTCTTCTTCGCTCATGTGATAAATATTATCATTTGCAGGATCGCCCAGTTTATATTTCTTATTTATGCCTTCTAATCCTGCTCCAAGCATGGCTGAGAACGCTAAATAAGGGTTACAGCTCGGATCAGGCGAACGGTATTCAATACGAGTTGCTTTTTCCTTCCCAGGCTTATACATGGGGATGCGCACTAACGCAGAGCGATTCATCTGGGCCCAGCATATATAAACAGGCGCCTCATAACCCGGCACTAACCTCTTATAAGAATTTACCCACTGGCTGGTAATAGCTGTAATCTCAGGCGCGTGTTTTAAAATGCCTGCTGTGTAGGCCTTGCCTATGCTGGATAAATGATACTTCTCGCCTTTTTCAAAAAACGCGTTTTTATCTCCTTTAAATAACGACTGGTGCACATGCATACCAGAACCGTTTATTCCGAAAATAGGCTTTGGCATAAACGTAGCATACACCCCGTGTTTGCGCGCTATCTCTTTAACCACAAGCCTGTATGTCATTACATTGTCAGCCATTGTAAGCGCATCTGTATAACGCAGATCAATCTCGTGCTGGCTAGCTGCTACCTCGTGGTGGCTGTATTCAACAGTAATGCCCAATCCCTGCAAAGTAAATATTGTGTCGCGTCTCAAATCCTGCGCCACATCCAGAGGGGCAAGGTCAAAATACCCTCCATTATCAAGAGGCTCTGTAGTTTTTGAATCTTTGAAATAAAAATATTCCAGCTCCGGGCCTACATTATAGGTAAAGCCCAGTTCTTTTGCCTTGGCTAAATTACGTTTTAAAACAAACCTCGGATCTCCTTCAAAAGGCTTTCCGCTAGGTTCATAAATATCGCAGAACATCCTGGCAACACTATAGTCTTCGTCTGAACGCCACGGCAATATAGCGAATGTATCAGGGTCAGGCCTAGCTACCATGTCTGACTCTTCTATCCTTGCAAAACCCTCAATAGAAGAACCGTCAAAACCCATGCCTTCTTCCAATGCGCCTTCTAACTCAGATGGAGAGATCGCAAAACCTTTTAAAAATCCAAGCACATCCGTAAACCATAAACGTATGAATTTTACATTTTTTTCTTTTACTGCCTTCAAAATATCCTTATTTGTCATCTTAGCCATATTACCCTCCCAAATTTTGTGAAACAAAATTTGATCCCGAGTCCCTCGCCGCATAATTTTCACTTGCTGACAGTTCGGGACGAGGGACTTTTGTATTCTGCACTAACTGTTGTATAGATTCCGCCTCTCGTATTAAATTCGCCTTTGATATACGCCCACCTGGGCTTACAAGCCTTTACAAAATCCTCTAAAATCTTATTTGTAACATGTTCATGAAATATGCCTATACCCCTATAAAAAAGCAAGTACATCTTGAATGATTTTAATTCTATGCAAAGCTTAGCAGGTTTATATTGAATTGTGATGTTTGCAAAATCAGGTAAACCTGTCTTTGGGCATACGCATGTAAATTCAGGATTTTCCAGAGTAACAGTATAGTCTTTGTCAGGATACTGATTTTTCCAAATTTCTATCTCAGGCGTTTTTAATTTTTTTATATTTTTTTGCAGGCCTTCGTAATTAGATTTCATTTCATCTCATGCGCTACTATTATGGCTTCAGCAACCTCTTTCATGGGCTTGCGGTGGTCCATGCTGTATTTCTGAATCTTCCTGAAAGCGTCTTCTTCCGTAAGCCCTTCCTGCCTCATTAAGATCCCTTTTGCTCTCTCCACTACTTTTCTTGTTTCAAGCTCTTCCTGTATGACCTTTGTCTTCACTATCAGCTCTGTATTTTCTATCGCAATGGCTGCCTGGTTTGCAACGCTTGTCAGCACATTTATTTCCGTAGGCGTAAATTTATGAGACGTGGACGTATAGCAGTTCAATACGCCTATTATTCTATTTTTTACAACTAACGGCACGCACAATAAAGACACAAGGCCTTCTTTTGCTGCGATATCTTTATTTTTATACTCCGGTTCTTTTGTAACGTCAAATATAACTATCGGCTTATTCTCAAGCATCGCTTTCCACGCGACGCCTTCGCCTTTAGCCAGCGGTTTTTTATTTATATACGCCTCGCTTATACTCTGCGTAGCCCTTATATTCAGGTTCTGCTTCTTTTCATCCAGGAGCATCAATGAACAAATCCTGGAATTCATGACCTCCGCGGTAACAGTCACTATGAGTTTCAATATGTCCTCGAGATATAAATCACTTGAGATGGCTTTGCTGATTTTAGAAATAGCTTCTATGGTATTGCTGGACTTAGATGTTTTTTTAATTTTCTTTACCATGCTTATACCGCCGTTATTACTACCCCTGCCGCATCTGCGAGCTTTAATGTCTCTTCCTTATCTATAATCAATGTCTTTTTAGCCTCTATCGCGAGACAGCTTGCTTTTACTTCAGCCAATAGTTTTATTGTATCAGGCCCTATGACAGGCACATCAAATCTCATATCCTGCCTGGGCTTTGTTACTTTTATAACAACAATGCCTTCCTTGCCGTATTTGGCAGCTCTTCTGATCGCCTCGTCAGTGCCTTCGATTGACTCAACTGCCAGGACAACCATATCTTTTACCGCTATAGATTGCCCTAAATCCAAACCTGCTACTACTTTTGCTATCTTTCTCCCAAATTCTATATCCTTTAATTGCCTTTTGTCAGGCAACACCTTGGTTAAAACACCTTTTTCCGGAAGACACTCTGAGAGAAAAATTATGGAGCTTAAAACCTTTATGCCCGAAAGGCCCAGAAGCCTCGCGACAGCTCCTATAATGGAGTCTGTTTTTTTATTCTTCAACCCTCCCAGGAGAAACTGCATTTTTTTATCTATCTTTATATTATTATCAAAAAGCAGTTTGTGCTTCACCTGGCCCGCCATTACAACGGAGCGGATATTTTCCTCTTTGAGAATCTTAAGCAGTCTTTCGAGCTCTCCCACGCCAAGCCAGTATATCTTATTTACAAATTTCTCGAGCTCTTTTGATGTCTCTTCGTTTATACCTATGGCAACTATTTCGACGCCTTTTTTTCTCGCGGCCTGGGCGAATATAATAGGAAATCTTCCATTGCCCGCTATTAGCCCTATCTTATTAACCATTTTCCCTGCTGCCTCTAGAAATCCCTCTTTCTGAGCCTTTAAGAAAATTAAGAAGATATTTCACTTCTTCAATAAGCTCGACTTCTTTTTTCACCTTCCCTATGCTGTTTTTTAAAACAAGGCCTGAATGAAACAAAATTCTAAATGCTTTTTTTAATTCAACTTGGGCTTTCCCGGACATGCCGGCCCTTTTCACGCCTACCAGATTTAATCCGTATACCCTCGCCGGATTTCCGTCGCAGGTAGAAAAAGGAGGGATATCCTGCACGACCTTTGAACAGCCTCCTACTATGGCCATCTTGCCGACTCTTACAAACTGATGTACTGCTGCCAGGCCTCCTATTACAACCCTGTCTTCCAGCGTAACATGCCCGGCAAAAGTTCCGAGATTTGCAATGATACAATTATTGCCGATTATGCAGTCATGCGCAACATGCGAATATGCCATAAAAAGATTTCCATCTCCTACAGACGTGCTGGCCCCCTCTTCTGTGCCGGGATTCATAGTGACATATTCTCTTATAACGTTATTCTTGCCTATCTTGAGAAATGTTTTTTTGCCTTTATATTTAAGATCCTGCGGCGCGCTTCCTATAACAGCGCCTGTAAATATTTGGTTCCCTTCCCCTATAATAGTATGCCCGTCTATTGTAACGCGGCTGCCGATAACAGTGCCTTTTGCTATCTCAGCATTGGGGCCTATAATAGCATAAGGGCCGACTTCTATATCGTCGGCCAGCTTTGCCTTCTTGTCTATAATCGCTGTCGGATGGATCTTCATAGATTATGCGTCTACAAGAGCAAACATCAGATCCGCTTCGCTCACAACCGCGCCGTCCACAAGCGCCCTTGTGTGCACCTGTCCTGTCTTTGATCTAAGTTTCATAACTTCTACTTCCAGGCGCAGCTGGTCGCCAGGAACCACTGTCTTTCTAAATTTTACATTATCCAAGCTCATGAAATACGCGTATTTACCCATATTCTCTTTTTTATTCAGCAGCAATACTCCTGCCGTCTGCGCCATTGCCTCTACAATCAAAACCCCGGGCATGACAGGCCTGCCCGGAAAATGCCCTGTAAAAAACTGCTCGTTCATTGTAACATTTTTTATGCCGACCGCTCTTTTATCAGGCTCTATCTCGATTATTTTATCCACTAACAGAAACGGATACCTGTGCGGGAGTATCTTTTGTATGTCTATAGCATCCAGGGCGTTTCCGCTTGCTTCAACATAAACTGCCTTTATGCCGCCTGCTTGAAGTTTTTCTCTCTGGTTATTTATTTTTTCAACCAAATTAACGTTCAGAGGATGGCCGCTGCGTATCGCGACAATATGGCCTCTTATGTTATAACCGAGAAGATACAAATCTCCCAGAAGATCCAATATCTTATGCCTGGCAAATTCATCGTCGAACCTGAGTTTATTATCTATAACTCCGCCCTCTCCCACCACAACGGTATTGTCGTAATTAGCGCCTTTCCCCAGGCCCTTTTTCCTCAGCTCGTTCACCTCTTTTTCCAGGCAGAAAGTCCTGGCGCTTGCAATCTCTTTTGTAAACGTATTTTCATCTACGGTAAACGATATATACTGGGCTTTTAAAAGATGGTGTTCATAATTCAGCGTATAAGACACCCTGAAATTGTCGTCAGGTAAAACCATTATCATGGCCCCGTCCTGCTCAGCCCAAAGAGGAGACCTTATCTGATACACCTTCTTGGGAATGCCCTGGTCTTCAATGCCGACCTTTCTTAGTATATCTATAAATCCCATGGCGCTTCCGTCAAGGCCCGGGAGTTCAGGCCCGTCTATTTCTATGATAAGATTATCTATGCCAAGCGCCCACAACGCTGCCATAAGATGCTCTACCGTGTGCACCTCTACTCCGTTTATGCCGATTGAGGTGCGGCGGGGGCTTTTCTCCTGGCCGATTATATTGGTTATGTCAGCTTTTATCATCGGAGAATCTTTTATGTCTACCCTTATAAAATTTATCCCTATATTAGTCGGGGCAGGCTTAAACTTAAGATGAACGGCCGCCCCTGTATGAAGGCCTACGCCGCTTAATTCAATTGACTTTCTTATTGTCCTCTGCTCCATCTCTCTCCTTATGGCACACTAAAGTACGCCCTACAGCTGCTATGGCTGCTAATCTTTATTATTTTCTTTATTTGCGGATTTTAATTTCTCGATCTCTTCTTCTAATTGTTTTACCTTTTTAAATAAACCCGGAAGGTTCTGGGTAAGCGCGTGAATTCTCTTAGCCAGAATATGCGGTTTGGCAGGATATCCTGAAACGCAGGTATTTGGAGGTATAGACTTTGTCACGCCTGCCTGTGCCGCCACTACGACATTATCGCCTATAGAGATATGGCCTATAACGCCTGATTGGCCCGCAATCGTAACATTCTTGCCTATATTCGCGCTGCCTGATATGCCGCTTTGCGCGACTATTATAGAATTTTCTCCTATTGATACGTTATGGGCGATCTGAACAAGATTATCTATCTTGGTGCCTTTCTTTATAATGGTTTTATCAAAACGCGCCCTGTCAATAGTGACATTGGCTCCTATCTCCACATCGTCCTCTATTATCACTGTCCCTATCTGCGGAATTCTATGATGCACGCCCTGGACCGTGGAAAATCCGAAACCATCGCTGCCTATAACAGTCCCGCCGTGAATAACTACCTTATCCCCTATCGTCACTCTTTCTCTTATTATTACATACGGATAAATAATGCAGTCTTTGCCGATTTTAGAATGATGCCCCACATACACGCCTGCGTAAAGAATAGTATTATCTTTTATCTCG
>JAPLMD010000036.1 GCA_026387235.1 Candidatus Omnitrophota bacterium | reverse complement strand
GTGCCCAAGGTAACGCATTTGGTTGTAGCCTGCAGCCTGTTATATACATCTGGAAGCCTGAGTAACCCTATGCAGCCAAATATATCAAATCCCAGCCCGATAACAATAAATATTATACCGGCTGCATGCTGTAAGTTATTCATCAAATCCTCTTCCTTCCAGATACTTAGCCAATGCCAGAGCGCCTATAAAACTCTGCAAAGCCCATGCAATTGCTATATCCAGATACCAGTCTCTTCCTGTAGAAATACTGAGAATTGCGCAAAAACCTACTATTAGAATTCCAAGCGTATCAATCGCCACTGCCCTGTCAGCCGGGGTCGGGCCAGCCATGACCCTGAAAAGGCACATGGCAAAACAAAGCATGAGAATGAAAAACGAGTGCGCCAGAAACCCGGACTGCCAGCTCAATAAAGACGGGATTGGATATAGTATTATAAATAATAAACTAGCTGCCAGAACGCCAAAGCCTATTAACCATCGTAGATTTTTCATCCTTCGACGCACTCCTCATTCCATTCGTCGCTTGCTCAGGATGACCCTGAGCGAAGTCGAATGGGTCATAAAAATCACTCGAATATCTTTTTTAGAATTTTTTCAAAAGGACTCACAATCAATTCTGTAGCCTTATCTGTATCCTGAGTTTTCACATCAATCCAGTGAATATATAGTATGCCTTTTTCAGCATCTATATCCACGCAAAGCGTCCCAGGAGTAAGTGTTATAGAATTTGCCAGAAATGTCAATCCCGTGTCGGATTTTAAAGTAGTCTTTACTTTCACGATGCCAGGATTAATCGGCAATTTCGGATTTAAAACCCTTGATGCGACATCTATGTTTGCCTTTAAACATTCCCACAAAAACATGGGCACATAATAGCAAAACCAGAGATACCTGGTTATATGTCCGAAATGATGAGGCCTGCGGCTGAACAAATCCCCTGTAATAAAAGCCGCAAAAGCTGCGACCATCAGGCCTACTATCAAATGCTGGAAATCTAAAGGCCATGTCAGAAGCGACCACACTATAAAACCAACGATAAACAAAATTAATTTGCTTTTCATTGTCTAGACGCTGCCTCCAGGACTACACCAGCGTAACTTGTGCCTTTTAATACTACAGCTACCGCATCGTCCAGAAAAAATCTCAAAGATGGCAAAAGCATAAGGCCTCCTAATACGCATATAATAGCAAGGCACACCGTAGAAAATATCATTGCAAAAGGCGCCTCTTTGATATTTTTCAATTTGTCTTTTATCTCTCCAAGAAAAACAAACTTCTGCACTTTCATAAATGAAGCTAGTGTAAGAATGCTTCCTATCACCGCGCAAATCGCATACCCGGTAAATCCCTTCTGCAGGCAGGCTATAATAATTATAGCCTTGCTGAAAAATCCGTTGAAAGGCGGTATGCCTGCAATGGCCATAGAAGCGATCAGGTTAGTCTTCGCAGTCACAGGCATCAGTTTCCCAAGGCCTCCTGTTTCTTTTAAATCCCTGGTGCCGGCTGCATAATCCACCGACCCTGAATTCAAAAAAAGTAACGACTTGAAAACTGAATGGTTGAATAAATGAAATAAACCCCCAAGCACTCCGAGAGGCGTTCCCAGACCAATGCCTAAAACCACATAACCTATCTGGCTTATAGAATGGTACGCCAATAATCTTTTCAGGTCCCATTGCGATAAGGCAAGCACAACTGCCACCAGCATTGACGCAGCGCCTAAAAACATCAATACCGTAAGATAGCCGTGCGTAGAACCTATTATATTAAAGAAAATCCTGACCAGGGAGTATACGCCTAATGTTTTTATTAAAATCCCTGAAAGCATGGCTGAAATTGAAGCAGGGGCAGATGGATGGGCGTCAGGAAGCCACGCGTGAAATGGGACAAGCGCGGATTTCAAGCCAAAGCCCATTAAAAACAATACCCCTACAAAAGGTATGACCCACGCGTTCTGCTTATAAGCTAAAATCCTGGCCATATCCGCCATATTCAAAGTGGATGTAAAACTGTATAAAAAAGCAATCCCTATAAATATAAAAGCTGAAGCGACTGAGCCCATGATTGCGTATTTAAAAGACGCCTCCAGCTCTTCAGCTTCTGTTCCGAATGCCACCAGGGCATAACTGGCAATAGAAGCAATCTCAAGGAATACAAAAAGATTAAATAAATCGCCTGTTATGATCACCCCGTTCATGCCGCAAACCATCAAAGAAAACAACGTGAAAAATTTCGGCTTATCCGTATATTGATTCATATAGGACAATGAATACACTGCCACAAAAAACGCGATAAGATTTACGGTTACAAGCATGAAACCTGACAAGCCGTCCAGCACCATGCAAATGCCGAATGGAGGCACCCACCCCCCTATCTTGTAAACCAGGATCTTTCCGGGCACAGAGTTAAGTAAAAATCTTGCGTAGAGAGAAAATCCCAGAAGCGCAAGGCTTGTAATGAAGATTATAACCTCGCTGGAACGCCTGATAAACCTGCCCACTAGAGATGTAAGAAACGCCGCAGCCAGCGGGATAATAACAAATAAAGGTATAATGTTTATAGCTTTCATTTATCCTTTCAGCTTCCTTATTTTGGTGATATCGAAAGTGCCGTATTTCTCATAAATTCTAATGGCGATAGAGATAACCAGCGCTGTAACCCCGAGGCCGATAACAATAGACGTCAACACCAGTGCCTGCGGAAGCGGATCTACCATATTAAGTACCTCTTGGTCCTTTGCGTAGATAGGCGCCCTTCCATTAAAACGATAGCCCAAGAGCACAAAAAATAGATTCATGGCATACTCCATTATACCAAGCCCGACTATTATTTTTACAAGGTTTCGCTTGCGCAATACGCCATAAAGCCCGACACAAAATAATACAAGGCACAAAAAATAAAGCATCATAGTTCAATCCTTACTTTGATTTCTCCAATACTACCAACGCCAGAAAAATAGCAAATAAGCCTACGCCTACCTTTATGCCTATTGCAATATTACATAAAGGTATAATCCCTGCGCTGAACAGGTTAAAAGGCGTCCCCTTTGGCAGTATATTTAAAAAGAACGAGCCGCCTAAAAAACCCAACAGCGCTATTGACAGAAACATAAGCGCGCCTATAGATTCCAGATTAGACGCCATGTTCTTGGAAATCCTGGCTGCTGCAACATCCTTTCCAAAGGCAAGCATGAGATGCACAAAAGAAAGCGCTACTATTACGCCGCCTGCAAAACCACCACCTGGAGATAAGTGACCATGCAGAATAATGTAAATGCCGAAAAGCAGTATCAGGCCTATTGTCAGCCGCGTAATCGTCTTTACTATCAATGTCATGCCGCTCTTTGGATTATCTATCATTCCCTTTTCTTTCTCCCTGGCCTGCGCAGTATTGCCATTATGCCTATTACAGAGGTAAATAAGACAGTTGCCTCGCCTAATGTATCATATGCCCTGAAATCAAGTATTACAGCGGTTACTATATTTACCGAACCTGTTTTGGACACGCCTTCCTGCAGGTACTTCTTTACAACAGCCATTGTAGGCTCGCCAAAACTCGGCAGTTCTTTTAAAGCCAGCCAGCTAAATAAAAGAAATACCGCAATAAAACCAAGCGTAGAAACCGTATTAAAAATCCACCTGCCTTCAATCACGAGCGGCAGGTCTTTATTGATTGTCGCTCTGATTAGAATAATTAAACACAATATCTCTACCACCAGCTGCGTGATAGCCAGATCCGGCGCCTTAAGAACCAGAAAAGCCAGGCACAGGGCAAAACCAACAGCGCCCACAGCGATTACGCTTGAAAGAAGGTCTTTCACCTCGATCGCTACTATAGCTGCGCAAATCATAAATATTAAAAGTACATGCAGTTCCATGTTACCTCATAAAGAATAAAAATAATCCCATCATGCCTAAAAGCGTCCACACCAGATACGTCGGCAATACGCCGTTATGCAGATATTGGAAAAATCCGCCTATCCCGAAAATAAAAGCTTTTCCCTGTTCGTATATATCAAAAAATCCGGCTTCTGCTTTTTTATAAATAATCCCCAGCAAGCCATATTCCTTTACGGTATTATAAAATTCTGTGCCGGAAAGCCTCATATCTTTTTCAACCGGCTCTCCTCCTATATAAGAATCGCTCATCCTGACTGATTTAAAATTCCCAAGCAGATATATTATAAGACCTGCCCCCAGGCCTATAAACAGGAACAATGTTGCTTTTAATGGCTGCCATTTTCCTATAAATTCAACTCCAGCGCCTAATGCAGGTCTTATAAAAAACTTTAAGGGCAACTGATACGCAAATACTCCAAACACTATACATAGAATTGCGAGCGTAATAACCGGCATCCACATCTGCCAAGAAACCTCATCCCTCTTGCTATGCTCTTTGCCATCTGCTCTCTGCCCTAGGAATATCGCATGAATCAGTTTTATGAACGACGCGAGCGTAAGAGCGCTTCCAAACATTGCTGCCGCAAGGCAAAATACCCACAATACCCCGCCTGATTTACCCTTCTCTATCAGGCCCTGGTAGATCATCCATTTTGAAAAGAACCCGTTAAAAGGAGGAACTCCTGATATCGCGCATGAGGCAATCAGCGTTGTAAAAAATGTCAGAGGCATTACCTTGCTAAGCCCGCCAAGATTATCCAGCTCTGAGGTCTTTGTCTTATATTCTACATTGCCGGCTGAAAGAAACAGGCAACATTTGTATATGGCGTGGTTCAGCATGTGAAACAGCCCGCCTGCAATGCCTATGGGGTTACCTGTCCCTATGCCAAGCACCATATAACCTACCTGGCTCACCGCGTGATAGCCCAAAAGTTTTTTAAAATCGTGCTGTATGAGCGCCATCATCACAGCTGCTAATATCGTAATCGAGCCTATTACCATAAGAATAGCATATGTGAAGCTATTCAGAATAAATACATTCAGCGCCAATCTTGCAAGTAAATAAATGCCCAGTAATTTATCCAGGCTGGCCGGTAAAAATGCTGTCACGCTGATGGGCGCTTCCTGAGCGGTTTCAGGTATCCACGTATGAAAAGGCATAGCCCCTGCTTTTGCAAATGCGCCTGCTGCTATAAGTAAAAAAGACCAGAGCGCCATGGGAGCGTTTATGTCGATTCTCATATCGCTTAAATTCAAAGACTTTGTCATAAGCCACATTATACCGAAACCGAGTATCATGAGGCTATCCGAACCTCCGATTATAATAAATGTTTTCTTGCTTATTGCCGCTGCTTTTGGCCCTGATATATTTATAAGCATATAAAGAGTAAAACCCAGAAAACCCCATGAGATTAAAAGAAGGATTATATTATTTGAAACCGCGGCGAGCATTGATGTCCCGATCGTCCATAATATATAGGTATAATAGGAAGATATATTTTTATAAGACGCCATGGACCGCATTGAATATAATGTCACCAGCATCCCGAAAAATCCTATAGCTGGCACAATAAACCTGGATAGGCCGTCCACATAAAAATACCCTGCGTTAATAGGCGAATTGAAAAATATCCTTATGCCGGCTACAAATAAATATATGGACGTAATAAGACTAAAAAATTCTACCACCTTCCTGTTTTCCTGCGAAAGCCTTATCAAATCCTGTCCATCCATCATTTTCTTGCCTGTCTTATAATCCACCACTGCCATTCTCTCTGTGCAGCAATAACACGGATCAACTGCCCCAAGTATTATAGTAGCGTCTGAAATCGTCTCTCCTATCACAGCCTTTTTATTAGAGGCAACGTTCATAAAGCTCGGCGCCCTTATTTTATGCCTTGCCGGGCTGTTTCCCCCGTCTGCCATTATATAATGCACTACTTCTCCTCTTGGCGCCTCGTGCCTTCCAATACCTTCTCCGGGAGGAATATCTTTTATGCCTGAATCTATAGGGCCTTTTGGCATTTTATCAAGGCACTGGAGTATTATATTTATAGATTCGTAAAGCTCCAGTATTCTGACAACGGCCTTGCTGTATACATCCCCGCCTTCATGAGTAATCACTTTCCATTCAACTTTATCATACGCCGCGTAAGGATCGTCTTTTCTAATGTCAATAGCCACTCCGGACGCCCTTGCAGTAGGTCCTACTACGCAATATTGACGCACGTCTTCTTTTGTAAGAACTCCCACGCCTTCTGTCCTTGCATGAATAACAGGGTCGTCCATAACAGCGCCTTTAAACATGTCAACCTTAGGGATTAAATCCTTTAATGTCTTTTTTATCCATGGAAAATCTTCTTCAAACATATCCCTTCGCACGCCCCCTGGCTTCATCATCGCGTAGTTTTGCCTGTTGCCTGCAACGCGTTCAAATATATCCAGGATCGGTTCTCTGTACTTCCACGCCCACATCCAGACTGTGTTATATCCCAGGAAATGGCCTGCTAATCCAAGCCATAATAAATGGCTATGCACCCTCTCCAGTTCTCCTATTACAGTCCGTATATACAGGGCTCTTTCAGGAGACTTTACTCCTAGGAGATCGTCTATTGCATTGACATACGCAAAAGGATGCGAGGTAGAGCATATCCCGCATATCCTTTCAACAAGCAACGCAGCCTGATCAAAACTTTTAGATTCAGCTATCTTTTCTACAAGCCTGTGGTTATAACCAAGCTCTATATCTATGTCCACAACAGTCTCGCCATCCACATACAACCTAAAAAATTCAGGCTCGTCCTGCAATGGGTGGTATGGGCCTACTGGAATAATCTTACGCGCCACTTTAATCTCTCCTTAAAGGATAATTTCCCTCAGGCCAGTCATCTTTTAAAAGCAGATGCTTTGGATTTTCATGGCCTTTGAAATTTACCCCGAGCATTTCGTGTATTTCCATCTCTATCCATTCTGCGCATTTAAATAAACCGAGAAGCGAGTCTACTTCAAGGTTTGGTTTTTCAAGAATCACCCTGAGCGATATATATAAACCTATATCGTCCACTGAAAAATGATACAGTATTTCAACTGCATTTCTGATGTCAACCCCTGACGCAGTGGAAAATCTTGCTTTTTCCTCGTTAAAAAGATACTTTGCTATCTGCGGAAGTATCTTTTTATTTATTGTAAAATAAACCCTATTCTTGGATTTATCAGTAAATTCTACTAAATCCTTGCCTGACCGCACCTTTATATTTTCTATTATTGATTCTCTTTTCATCTTTTCCCGTTAAGTTTTTCTATCAATTTCACAACACCGGCTATCATCGCCTCTGGTTTTGGCGGACAACCAGGAATATAGATATCCACCGGCAAAACTGAATCTACCGGACTCGGGCAGTTCGGCCCGTTTTTAAATATCCCCTGGCCGCAGGCGCAAACACCTATAGCAATCACCACGCACGGTTTTGGCGCCTGTTCATAAATTGCCTTTACGCGGGGTATTGTCTTTAAATTTAAAGAACCTGTCACAAGTATTGCATCCGCGTGCCTGATGCTCCCAACTAACGTTATGCCGAACCTCTCTACGTCAAACCTGGGCGTAGGAAGATCTAGTATTTCTATATCGCAGTTATTACAGCTTCCTGTTGAGAGATGGTAAACCCATATGGATTTTGTTAATGCCTTTAATCTTAAACTCATTACATCCCCTTTATTGCCAGCAGCGCTGCTAATATTGCCAGCAGCGTCATCTTGCCCCAGAAAAATCTTACTGCCTGGTCAATCCTTACGCGCGGATTTGTATTCCTTATTAAAATTATTATAACTAAAAGTATTACATACTTCCACAAGCTTAAAAAATTAAACCCCTGCCAGAATATAGTTATAAGGAATAACGGCAAGACAACCATTAACATTGTCTTTGTGAGCTTTAAAATGGCCAAGAGCATACCTGAATATTCTATACATGTGCCGGCTATTATTTCTGTTTCTGCTTCACTGGCGTCAAAAGGCACAAGGCCCAGCTTTGCCTGCATGCAGAATATCATAACAATAAATGCGATAATGCCTGAAAAGCTTGCGATAAAAGGGCCATTCGCAGCCTGATAACTTATAATCTCGCTCAATTTCAAAAGCCCGTGACTTTTAATAACAGGTACGATCAAACAGATGATAAATGGCAGTTCATACGCCATTACCATTTTTATCTCTCTTGATGCGCCAAGGGACGCCAAAGGATTTCCGCTCGCAGAAGCGCCCAATATAACAGCTACTGCA
>JAPLMD010000060.1 GCA_026387235.1 Candidatus Omnitrophota bacterium | reverse complement strand
TCAAGGCAGAGATACTGGGGCGCGCCCATCCCGATGATTTATTGCGATAAATGCGGCATGCAGCCGGTTAGTGAAAAGGATCTGCCTGTTTTACTGCCGAAGAACGTTAAATTTAAACCGCGCGGAGAATCACCTTTAAAGAATGCGCCTGAATTTGTAAACGCAAAATGCCCTAAGTGCAGCGGCAACGCACGGCGCGAAATAGACACAATGGATACATTCGTGGATTCCAGCTGGTATTATTTGAGATACCTGTCCCCAAAAGATTACAAAAAACCTTTTGATAAAGACCTTGTAAATAAATGGATGCCTATTGACCAGTATATAGGCGGAGTAGAGCATGCAATACTCCATTTGTTATATGCCAGATTTATCATCAAGGTTTTATGCGACATGGGGCATGTCGGTTTTAAAGAGCCGTTTGCGAAACTTTTTACTCAGGGCATGATTACCAAAAACGGAATCAAGATGTCTAAATCAAGAGGCAATGTCGTGAGTTCGGACGACCTGATAGAACAATACGGGGCAGATACCGTAAGGCTTTACACATTATTTATAAGCCCGCCTGAAAGAGACGCTGAATGGAGTGACCGTGGGGTTGAAGGCGCTTGGAGATTTTTGAATAGGGTGTGGAGATTGGTACAGGAAAGTTCTAAAGCCTGCGAGGGGCTTGGGACAGGGAGTTTGGAAGGCGGATGCAGGGATTTTAGCGAGCAGGGAAAAAAACTAAAACAAAAAACCCATCTCACGATTAAAAAAGTTACTGAAGATATGGAAGGAACTTTTCATTTTAATACAGCGATTAGTTCAATAATGGAACTCGTAAATGAAATCTATGAATACATGGGCGCGCAAGAACATAAGAGCATAAGCGCGCAAGGCATAAAAAAGGCCGTAAATACCGTTGTTATTCTATTGGCGCCGTTTGTTCCGCATATAGCGGAAGAAATGTGGGAGAAACTGGGCAGTAAAGAGAGTATTTTTAAAGCAGAGTGGCCTGTTTACAATAAGGATGCGTTGATAAAAGATACCATGGAATTACCTATTCAGATAAATGGAAAACTAAGATCAAAGATAGAAGTGTTATCTGACGCAACAGAGGATAAGATTAAAGAGCTGGTTTTAAAGGACATAGCTGTTAACAAATGGATAGAAGGGAAACCCCCTAAAAAAATTATAATAGTAAAAGGCAAACTGATAAACCTGGTGATATGATTAGAAAGATATTTATCTTTACCGCTGTCTTATTTTTATTTTCTACGCAAAGAATATCCGCCGATACAATTTATTTGAAAAACGGCAATAGAGTTAAAGGCATAATTACCAGAGAGACAGACAAATCAGTGGAAGTGAAGATAAATCCAGGCGCAAAGGTTACGTTTTCCAGGGGAGATATAAAGAGCATAGAGAAAGAATCCGAAGAGCAGCATGTAAAGCTGGAAGAAGAATGGGGGATAGGAAAGAATAAAGCAGAGGTTAAGGAGATTGCGAAAGATGTTTTTGAAGAAGAACAGCTGGAAAAAGGCCTTGTTAAATATAAAAATGAGTGGGTAACCCAAGAAGAAAAAGAGAGGCTTCAGGCCGCGAGCCTTGCCAGGGATGCGGATAATGGCTCAGGAGAGAGAAGATTTTCATTAAAAGACGATAATATAGCAAGGTCAAATATCGCAAAGAAGCTGCTGGTCAAAGGAAACTGGTTTTTGCGCGAGAGCGAGCATTTTTCCGTATTCTACAGAGATCTTGCCCAGGCAAAGATAGTAAGCGACAAAGCAGAATACTATTTTGAAAAAATTATATATGACCTTGGATATGAAAAGGATTTTAATTGGGATAGGAAATGCCAGGTATTTATAGTGGAAAGCCCTGATAAATGGAAGGAATTTTTAAAAAGCATAGGTTTTAATGCGGATCTTGTAGGAGGATTTGTCCCTAACTATGGGGAAGAAGAGATGTTTTTATGCGCGTTATCAGAAGGGTATTTGTCTCTGACGTTTCCGCATGAATTAACCCATCTTATTTTCAGGGAGGTGGCAGGTAAGAATGTTATACCGTTATGGCTGAATGAAGGGCTGGCAAATTATGAGGCAAGCTTTACAAGCATTTCAAACGAGCTGCTTACAAAAAGCATAAAACAGGGCACGCATATACTCCTGGGAGATCTCCTGCGCATAGCGGCTTATCCCGAGGGAAAAAACGCGAGGGAACTTTTTTACGCGCAGTCAGAAAAATTAGTAGAGTTTTTGATAACGCAATATGGCAGGGAGAAATTCAGGAAATTTTGCGATCTTGTGCTTAAAGATAAATCATTTAAGGATGTTATTTCCGGCGTTTATAGCAAGGATTTTAAGGATTTGGAAGATTTCAATATAAAGCTGGTAGAGTATATTATAAAATAAAATGAGAAGCCTGGGCAAATTTTTATGCGTTTACGCTCTTGCGCTATTATGCGTTTTATCCGGCTGCGCAGATATTAAGGTGCCGGGAGCGCATTATGCAATAACGCATCCTTTGAGCACTAAGACAATGGTAATGCTGGGGACGAGCAAAGATGAGGTCATTGAAAAATGGGGAGAGCCGAACGAAGTGAAAAATATTGGATATGACGATATGGGCCTGAAGAAAGATGCGTGGATATATAACGCGTGGTTTCACAATGCCCCGCTTGATTTCAGGCATTTTTCCAGGAGTAAATGCATATATTTTACAGGTGATTACGTAACGGGTTTTGAAGATATAGAGAATGAAAATGGGAAAAACTAGAAAAATAATATCGTTAATTTTACTTATATCTTTTATTTATTACAATACAGCTTATTCTGCGGATAAAAAAGAAGAGCTGAATCAATATGTAATGAAAGTTAATCCGATACTTTTGAATGTTCAAATAACTGCGCGTAATATAAGTCAGAGATTCTTTACTTTGGAAGCAGGGATGAAACAAGTAGATGATTATTTGAAGTCTCTGAAGGCAATAAAGCCGCCGAACTTTATGGTAAAACAGCATAAGATGATTTTGCTTGCCTTTAAAAAGATGAGAATGGGGTTTTATCTATTATCACATGGCAAAGATAAGGCTATGGCTATTTCATTGGTCAAAAGATCCGGGGAGCTTTTGAGGATTGCTGGCAGGGAGATGGTAGATTTTGCTGATAAGGAAGGATTGCTCAAGAAAAAAGAACAAGGAGGTATTAAAAAATGAGACATGCAATAAAAACATCCTTTTTAATTTTAATATGCATATTTTTTAATTTATATTATTTTCCGCATTGCCATGCTGAGAATAAAGGAGATTTAGATATAAATCGGTCACAAGAAGAAACGCGAAGGTTGCAGCAGAATCAACAACAGCGGCCTATATTGCCACCTGTTATTCCTCAAGCTTTTTCTATGATTTCTCCAACGCCATCGCCTCATATTGCCGCGCCTCAAATCTTACCTCAAGTTATTATTAATATGGGGCTGCAGCCAACTCCTCAATTCACTCAGCCAAATATGCAAAATATACCCAGTATGCCTGCTTATGTTGCAATGCCTGTCGCGCCAGTTTTAACTGAATTAACAGGCATCCCTCTCATCGGGAGTGCTGTAGGCAAAATAATAGATATGGGTTCAGGCAAAAATGAGATGCCGTGGCTGCAGGTTAAAGATGTTATTTTTGAAGAAACATTAAAGATAAAATTTGATCCTAAAAAAACACCTGTGATAAAAGGAACCAAAGTAGCAAGTTATACAGATATTCATATAGGAGATATGGTGAATGTTATTTTTAATCAACAAGATGAAGAAATGGCAGCTACTTTTATAAGTATCATGACAGAAGAAGATTTGAAGATAATGCTAGAAGGGCCAAAGCAAGAATTAACTGTAACGCCAGAAAAATCCAAGGATTTAGACAAATCTTCGGTATCGACAGAAGATACCAGCCAACCTGTAAAACAGTGACACATAAGTTGGCCATATAATGCATAAAAGGCCATTAGGTGTAATTAGTGTATTCTTCATCATTGGTATTGTTTTAGGCCGGTTCCTGCCAGATAGCGTTAGGCTTTCCCATGTATTCGTAATTACTTTAATATTCATTTTATCTACTGTTATATTTTTAAAATTCCTTAAAATTTCAAAAATATTTTTATTTTTATCAATAATCTCTTTAGGCTCGCTTCTTTATTTAAACTCTAATATATTCCCGTCAAATCATATAAGCCATTTTTTAGGAAAAGATAAGGTTAAAGCAGAGATAATCGGCATTATAAAAAGCCCTGCTGAA